>JAJZCJ010000205.1 GCA_021846145.1 Bacillota bacterium | reverse complement strand
CATCTTGTCTTCACATAAAGTGCGTGCACAAGGATTAGCGGGGTTATTTGGTCGTACTATTTACGAAGTGATCGCTGCCATTGATGAGGATAAGCAGGTGGGAAAAGCCCAACCTGTTAGCAATGCAAGGAGTATGTCATCATCATCATCATCGTTGGTGGGGACAAGTAGAGCACAGCAGCAGTCTAATCCCAGAGGCAACAATGAAGTAGTTGCCACATTGGAAAGGCCGAGGTATGAAAATAGTCCGAACATAGCCAAGGACATCGTGTCTGAACCCGACAGAGAGTTGGTGGGACAGGTGCCGCGAGTGCGTAAATGGGAACCAGAAAGGATCACTCCAAAAGAACCGGAAGTGGTAGTGGAAGAAGCGCTGCCTACTCCACCACCAACGCTTCACAACATTGCACAAGCGAGAGCTGCATATTCTACAAAGGATTCAGTGGCCAGTGAATTAAAGGAACTGCGTTCCATGTTGACTCACTACGTGATTGAAGGATCAGGGTCAGAAAAAAATGCAGATTTAAAAAAACTGACTTCACTATGGATGAGTACTGGGCTTTCACAACCATTGATTGAGCGATTCATGTCTAAATTGCAATCATTTCAAACGATAAATCCAGATTCTTTTCATGCCATATCAGAAGCAACACGGGCATTCATTCATGAGACATTGGCTAGTGCGGGTTCACTACGCTTAATTCGCCCAGAAGACCACTATGTAGCGCTCGTAGGGCCAACTGGAGTGGGGAAGACGACAACGATCGCAAAATTAGCGGCGCATGCAAAATTAAAAGAGGGTCGTTCGGTAGGGCTATTAACTGTCGATACGTTTCGCGTGGCAGCAGTGGAACAATTACGAACGTACTCAGATATCCTGAATATTCCTTTTGCCATTGCGGAGTCGGCCGTAGAAGTAGAGGAAGCTTTTGAACAACTTAGTGAATGTGATTTAGTATTGATTGACACAACAGGTCGCAGCTTTCTTGATTACGAGCAGATTGATGAATTAAAGGAACTTTTAGCATCCGTGACACTTGATCTGACTTATCTTGTGATTAGTCTAACTGCTCGTCCAGCAGAGGCTTTTAAGGTGGCTGAACTTTTAAAGCCGATTGGTTATCAAGGGGTATTATTTACTAAAGCTGACGAAGCCATATTGCCTTCGTTGGCATTGACCATGGCTGATGAATTGCATCTGCCGCTTTCCTACATCTCTGGAGGACAACACGTGCCAAGCGATCTCTTTACTGCTGAAAGTGCGTGGTTTCTAGATCGTTTTGCAGGAGGTGAAAGTAGTGCCAGATCAAGCTGAACAGCTACGCCAAATGATCAAGGACCAAATGACTGTCAGTGTCCCTGGGCATACACGCCTGATTGCAGTTGCTAGTGGCAAAGGTGGGGTAGGTAAAACCAATATTGTTTTGAACCTAGCGTTGACGCTTGCGGGACAGAATAAAAAAGTAGTGGTACTCGATGGAGATTTTGGTTTCTCGAATATCGATATTTTACTTGGGATGAAGCCAGAGTACAGCTTACAAGATGTGTTAGATGGGAAAACCACTTTAAAAAATGCAATGATGAAAGGCCCTCATGAATTGAATTTTGTGTCTGGTGGAGCAGGTATTCCGAGTGATGAATCGCGTTCTCATGCAAAAGTCGCTCGGTTGGCTAATGAACTGCATATGATCGATGGCGAATTTGACCAAATATTTATTGATTTTGGGGCAGGATTTGGTTCACTGACTTCTGAGATGATGAGGTTATGCGATGATTTATTGCTAGTGATTACGCCGGAGAATACCTCTGTCGCAGATGCTTATGCGTTGTTAAAAATGATGTCGATAAGAGGTAGTGTCCCAAACGTTCAACTGGTGGTCAATCGAGTGGCTTCATTGGTGGAAGGAGCCGCCACGTCAGAACGGTTTATGGTAGTCGTAAGTAGGTTTTTAAATATTAATTTAAAAACATTAGGATATGTACTAGAAGATGCGGCTGTGTCGCGGGCTGTCAATCGCCAGGTTCCTTTTATCATTGGGGAACCGCAAGCTGCAGTGACAAAGTGTATGCATCAATTAGCTAAAAACTCTATTTCAGATACAGAAAAACCGACGAATGAACATGGAATTAAAGCGTTTTTTCAGCGATTTTTTAAGCGTAACTAATTGATAATGAGTGCGAGAGTGATGAATTCATGGTGAATAGCGCATGGCCAAGTGTAATTGCGATTGGTGCTTCAACGGGGGGACCGAAAGCTGTCCAAATTGTGCTGGAAAATATGCCGCTTAACATGAACTCGATCGTTTTTATTGTACAGCATATGCCGGAAAATTTTACAAAATCATTTGCGGATCGATTAAAAAACGTGACTGGACATTATGTTTCAGAGAGTACTCACCAAGAATTCGCTCAACCTGGTCACGTATATGTGGCCAAAGGTGGCATACATCTGATGGTGAGAGAAGTGAACGGGAAGATCCAACTTCTTCATTCAATGGAACCTACTATGTTACACCGTCCATCAATCGATGTTTTTTTATACAGTTTTGCAGGCATTGCTGGTTCGAAGCGGGCTGCTATTTTAACTGGGATGGGTGCAGATGGTGCAAAAGGATTACATGAAGTCAGACTAAAAGGAGGAATTACTGTGGTCGAAAACGAAGTAGACTGTGTAGTGTATGGTATGCCAAAGGCTGCGTATGAAATGGATCGAATGCATCAAGTTTTGCCGCTAATTGCAATAGGAGATTTTCTTTCTGGGATTCAGTAGTCATGTTGTTCACATAAGGGGGAATTCTATTTATGTCCTTTCAAGGATCAATAAAGGTAATCGTATTTAAGATGGCAGATCAATTTTTCGGAGTAGATGTGGGCCAAGTGATGTCCATTGAACGTGTTTCTGAAATTACGAGTGTTCCTCATACAATTTCTTTTGTTAAAGGTATTATCAATTTACGTGGGGTGGTCACACCTGTCATTGATTTGCGAGAACGCCTCGGATTGCCCACGCAACAATATGCAGCAGAATCGCGCTTGATTGTGGTGCGAAATAATGAATATGATATTGCCTTGATAGTGGATGCGGCGAACGACGTGATGGATATTGATGGGAGTATCATTGAACCGCCTCCGGCAGTGATTGGTGGGGTCCAAGCCGTATATTTGTCTGGGGTAGCCAAATTAAAGGATCGGTTGCTGGTGCTATTAAACTTAAATCGCATATTAAACGATAGTGAAGTTGCACAAGTGCAGACGATTACGGGGGTATAATAGTGGTTGAAAAGTATCGATTAGGAGATGAAGCAGCAGACGTACTGCGGGAAGTGGGGAATATTGGCGCCGCACATGCAGCTACCGCATTATCGCAAATATTGCATCAAGGTGTCGAGATGCAAGTTCCTCAGGTGGAGCTAATCTCATTTGATGAAATTGCTAATGTGGTCGGTGGGCCAGAAGCTGTGGTTGCCTGTGTCTATTTAAAGGTGACAGGAGATCTTAGTGGCAACATGTTTTTTATTCAGTCCTTGGAAAGTGCTAAACAATTGACTGGCGAAGTCTTGCCAGAGCATCAGTCACGTGAAGAATTGAATGAATTGGAACTGTCTGCACTTGGAGAGATGGGCAATATATTAACTGCATCTTATTTATCTTCTCTAACTGATTTTACACAATTAAAAATGTATCCTTCTATTCCGTATATTTCAATTGATATGGCGCAGGCAATTCTGACAATAGGGTTGCTCTCCGATGCGCCTTTAGGCGATTATGCGTTGGTCATTCATACCACTATTCATAATACAACAGCAATTGAAAGGGCACACATTTTTCTATTACCAGACCCTGGACAAGAAATAGTGTTGCTTCGCGCGTTGGGAATGGAGATACAGCAATGATTTATAAGGTGGGGATGGCTGATGCCAAGGTGGCAAAGGACGGGGACTCTTTGCGCACCTTGGGACTTGGTTCTTGTGTAGGGATTACACTTTATGATGATATAATGAAAATCGGCGGAATGGCACATATCATGCTTCCTGTTAGCAATGTGGATAAGGAAGTGAATCTTGCGAAATTTGCGGATACAGGTGTACCTTATTTGCTGGAAATGGTGCTAGGTATGGGGGCTGCCAAAGCGAGATTAAAAGCAAAAATGGCTGGTGGAGCACAAATGTTTGCGAATGCACATGGTCTGGAAGTGATCCGAGTGGGACCGCGCAATATTGAAGCGGTTCAAGAAATCTTAGAAAAGCTACATATTCCCATTGTCGCTTCAGCAGTAGGTGGGAATTTTGGACGAACCATAGAATTGGATTGTCAAACTGGTAAATTAGGTATCCGTACAGCACAATATGGAGAAAGCGTGATTTGAAGGAGAATGTAGATTCACATGACACCTGAAGATGCTTCTAATGGCGTGAGTACCATTGCTAATTACATCAAAATATCAGTGAGTCCGGATCGTTTATTTGCACATGTTGATTTTCGCGATCCACCAATTCACGAAGAAGGCATTAGTTTTTCTGGTCAGGATCTACTAGACTATCTTAAAAATGCTGGGTTAACACAAGGATTAATTTCTGAATCAGAAGCACATTTATTGTTGCAAAGTTGGATGAGTCCAATGGAAGGTGTGGAAGTGGCGCACGGCATACCACCTACGACTTCTACTGATGATGATATAGAGTTTTATTTTGAAAGAGACGTAACGGCTGCTCCTATGCAGAATGAAAATGGTACAGTTGATTATCGAGAACTTGGGATTCTGCAAATGGCAAATGCCAATGAACGACTAGCTAGGATAATACCAGGTATCCAAGGAAACCAAGGGATTGACGTCTACGGTAAAGAAATCCCAGTAAAACCACCTAAACAATTGAAATTACCTAAGGGTAAATTTACTTACGAATCTGGGGATGGCAAGCTACTTTTTGCTGAAATCAGTGGACAAATTGTGTATGTTAGTGGACAAAAAATATCTATATCTCCTGTATATCATGTGAAAGAAGATGTTGATTTCTCAACGGGGAATATTAATTTTAATGGCAGTGTATTAGTTCATGGCAATGTGAATGCGGGATTTCGCATCGAAGCAGAAGGCAATATTGAAGTCATGGGAATCGTTGAGGCAGCAGATTTGAAGGCAGTAGGCGATATCGTGATCCGAGGAGGGATACAGGGTTCAACGACGACCAGAATCATCTCTGGTGGCTCGATACGGGCTCTCTATCTTCAAAATGTGGTGGTCAATGCAGCGGGGGCTGTGATTGTTTCTGATAGTATGATGAATAGTGTCGTTCAGGCGATGGAGGTTCGTGTCGTAGGGAAACGAGGGTTGTTGGTAGGCGGGTTAACCCGCGTACAAAAGGGCTTATTTGCGCGAGTTGTAGGTTCTCACATGGGAGCAAAAACTAGGATTGAATTAGTTTTTTATAAACTAATTCAAGAGAAGATTCTTGAATTAGAAGCTGCACAGGCAAAAAAAATGCAGGAAATTGCAAAAATTGAAGAAATACTTGCGAAAATGCAGCAACTTGAAAAGTTGCGCAAAAGTCTAACGGTTGAACAGTTAGACAATAAGAATAGACTGATTGAAACGCTAAGTGTCGAAAAACAAATATTGCAGAATATTTACCAAGAGTATCAGGACAAGCTGGAAGAGAAGCAAAACGCTGATCCGTCGGTGGTGGAAATTGGAACCGTTGTCTATCCCGGAGTGAGCATCTCCACAGGAGAGGAAACCTTCGGGGTGAATGAAGTGTTGCGTAATACTAAATTTATTCAGGATTTGAACGGTTTGCGCAAGGTGAAATAATAAATTAAGAAGGGAGTGAATGAATGGTGATGCCTTATGTATATGTGCTTTTGGTGGGAGTGCTGATTCTTTTAGCGGCGATTAGTATGCGTAATTTTAAATCAAATAAGCGACCTCGGGAAATATTGGACAACATGGAACACTTTA
>JAJZCJ010000204.1 GCA_021846145.1 Bacillota bacterium | reverse complement strand
GCAGGTCATCGCATATGGCCTCGGCGTCACCAAGGCAGATACCATTTGGTCGGTATTATTCCCACTGACCTTGTTGGACGATCGATCATTGTGGAACCTGACAAACAACAGGGACGTAATCGTTCGAGGGTTTCACCCACTACAACAGGAATGGGTTACCGCAAAGAGTTGGGACAATTACAGAGGAAGGGAGGTTCAAGTGTGAAGTATATCCTTGCACATCCGACGCTGATCATGCAGTTGGCTACACTTGTCGATCATACAGTGCATACGGGAATGGCGAAATTAGGAGAAGCTTTGATGCTGGTGTTAGGCGGCATATAGTATTATGTTGTTGCTTGCAATTTCGCGTACCTATTTATACGGAGTAACAAATGGAATGTTTATGAACGACTTTACGATGGTATTGAAACAAGGCAATTCCCGAAAGCGCAGAAGCCGGTAAAACCGAGTGTGGTCATCGCGAACAGGCAGACACCTGATACAGTAGGTGTCCCTAGTGGCGCGAAAATCACTTTAGTCAACTAAAGGTTTGCAATTTGTTTGCAATTGCGTTTTCCGGGTAGATTTTTGCTTAGAATAAAACCCTTCAACGTGAGCATAATAAAAGCCAGAAACCCTTGTGTTTACTGACTTTTATACTGATGGCGGGAGCGTGTGAGAATCGAACTCACCTCCGACAACCCGTGCCGGACACTCGGTTTTGAAGACCGGGAAGGACACCAGTACCCCATCCACTCCCATGACAATGGTGGTAAAGTCATTAAGACACTAGTATACATACTAAAATCGTCGATTTCAACGTCCTGAATTCACACTGACTTCACGCCCCAACTTCAGACGATGACGCCAAGCACGGCAAGTATGACGATCGTAGCACTCACGACTAGATCCCACGCGTGTACTTTTACAAGCCGATAAAAGGTGCGATGTGTAGCCGAGGTGGACACTTTGCCATGAAATCCTCGGGCCTCCATCGCAATGGCCACGCGTTCACTCATGCGGATGCCTTGGCTAAGGAGAGGGAGTGCATAAGTGACAGGATTCAACCACGCGCTTCCTCCCTCTTTTCCACGTATTTGACGAGCTTGTCTGAGCTTGGTCCACTCCGATGCAAAAAGTGGCACCACCCGCAATCCAGCCATCGTACCATATGCAAATTTGGGCGGTACATGAAAATCTTTGGTCAAGGCCACCATGAAATCTGTAAAATCAATTTGCGTGACAAAAAGTATGCCAAAGAGCACAGAGCCCAGCATGCGAATGGAGAGGATGAGCCCTTGATCAAGTCCGTAATAACTCAGATGATACCAGAGAATATTTACCGTAGTCGTCCCTGCGGGCACTGCTGCATTGGCCACGTAGGACCAAAGATATAACACATAAAATACAAGAAATGGCGAAAGTGATTTTGCGATTTTCCAAGGACTCATCCAGCCAAGTCCCATCATGACCACGAGCGGTAGCGCCATTTCTGCGATTGCCTCAGGCAACGTATGCGCAAATAGGGAGATCAGTGACGCCATAAACATCGCAAGAAACAACCAACCTGGATGTAGTCGCGCAACAAGTGACCTGCGGACATGCGTTGGACCTTCAAGGTGCTGCAAGGAATCCTGTATTGGCGGCAGTTCTTCCATCGTATCGTCAAGCAAATGTGCGACACGCAGAATGTCTTCTTGTGAAAATAAATCTTCTGAAGTACCTTGAAAAATCACTGTGCCACTTGCGATGACGATTACATGGTGAGCATACCGACGCACAAGATCCATGTCATGCGTGGTCATGATGATGGTTTTGCCAGCCTCGTTAAGTACCTTCATCCGTTCCATGATGGCAGCTTGTGTTTTTGCATCTTGACCAAATGTGGGTTCATCAAACAGATAGATTTCATGTGTTTTTCTCATCATCGACGCGACAGAGAGGCGTCTTTTTTGCCCTTGACTAAGCGAAAAAGGTGAATGTTGATCCAATCCGTCAAGTCCAAATTGCGCGAGCAACTCATGGATCTGGGCAGGAACGTCTGCTCCCACGATGCGATTGGCAAGTTCGTCACCTACTCGTTCGTAAATGAACTGAAACTCTGGGTTTTGAAAGGAATAGGCAATGGCGGAGAAACGTTCGCGTACCTTCCATTTGCCGATTGGGCGATCAAGTAAAGTGAGCGATCCAGAGGCAGGACGTTTCAGACCTGCAAGCAACTGCAAAAAACTAGATTTCCCGGCACCATTTGGTCCCACCACGGCGACAAAATCACCTTTGGGTATGTGTAATGACAAATCATGCAAAACGCGCTGTTTGCCATAGGAAAGCGATACTTGCAGCAACAAAAACGCGTTGTGATCCACCGCAGGCCAGATGTGGCCTGTGGTAGTAGCAATCTCCCCACTATCCCTAGCGATCATTTGCTGGCAACTCACAGGCGGAGTCTTCCAGCTTGCCACCACACCCGTGTCCACCAACCACGCCCACTCCTCGCATATGACTTGCAACGTGGGGCCTTCACGATAAATCTGCCCTGTGCGATCAAATAAAATCACGCGATCCATCACTGGGAGTAAGGGATCAAATTTGTGTTCAATCACGATCATTGCTTGACCCGCTTCGTGCAAACGAGTAATTTGTTCAAATACTTGTCTAGTGGAAAAGGGGTCAAGGTTGGCGGTGGGTTCGTCTAGCACCAGTAAGTTGGGTTGCAGTGCCAGTGCTGACGCAATCGCCAGTTTTTGCTTCATCCCACCTGAAAATTCAGCGTGATTCGCATCCAATGACACAGGGATGCCAGCAGCGTGTAACGCATGCTTACTGCGGTCATCCATTGCAGTGGCTGGACATGCTTGATTTTCCAGACCGAAGGCAATTTCATCCGCCACTGTCAACATGCAAAATTGTGAATCTGGATCTTGGAACACATACCCCACTTGTCCCGGCTGCTCAATTAGTGGGCTATACCACGCCTTACCGCTCACCGTTGCCTCCACAGAGTGGGGGATCAGGTGAGCGCATAACATGGCAAGCGTGCTTTTACCGCAACCGCTTGGACCCAAGAACAGCACGGCTTCCCCTTCGTCAAGCGTAAAATTGATGTGTTGAATAGTAGGATGCTCGCTCTCTTCATAGGTAATGGAGACGTCTTCAAAGTTCAGTAATGGCGCAGGCGATCGCTGCACCTTGTGCGCAGTCATTATCGTTGCACCTTATTTGCGCGACCTAGTTCGAAATTGCGAACAATCCCAGCACGGTTGAGCGCGTCACCGATAAGTTTAGGGATCCATCCACCAACAACGGCACCGCTAATAAAGGAAAACACGAAGTAAAGGAGAATAATGGTGTGCGTATAAGCACTCCCGCCTTGAACATACCAAGTGAGACTAGCGCCAATGCCAGCCAGCCCGCCAGATAAAAGCATCACAGGGAGCGAATAGTTACGCCAGGCGAAAAGCGCAAAAGCGACTTCTGCTCCGATGCCTTGTGTAAGCCCCCAAACTAAATTTTGTAAACCGAATTGGCTGCCTAGTGCCTGTTCAATCATGGCAGCTACCAATTCAGAGATGAGGGCAGCGCCGGGCCTGCGGATGATGTACGGAACAAGTCCAGAAGCGATAAACCAAAATCCATTTAATAGTCCTTGTGCCGGTACCCATGACGTGTTAACAATCGGGTACAATATATCCCACAGCCGATAAATGCCACCACATATGACTGCCAAAATTACCATGACCACGACATCGCGCAGCTTCCATTTCAAAATCATCGTCCTCCTTTGACTTGCAATATCCATTAAATGGCGATTAATTCGCATAAAAAAACCTCATTTCTACGCGAATCAATGCGTGAAAAGAGGGCTTCTGGATCAAATGGCACTTCCTCCCGCTGGTATTATCCAGATCGAGTTTCAAAGGGTTAGCAGATTGCTTCTCAGCCGTTGGGCACCCCTAGCGCCTCTTCACGATATGCAGTTAAATTACTTATAGCATAAATACGCACAATGCTCAATGGTATAGTAGGCACATGTCACAAGAAAGTGTGGAAATCATGCAAAAAAAACTTTCACTCCCACAAGGACTATCAACTTGGTTGACGGAAAATAATTGGCAACTAGCGCATGCCACCCAAATTGTAGGCGGGTATGCAGCGACACTCTTTCGGTTACATTTATATGACCAAAAGGGGATGCCAAGGCGTGCCATCTATAAAATGGTTGCTGCGAATCGTGCTCAGGAAGTCAATTGGTATCGAAACGTGTTCGCACAAGTGCCGGAATTGATTCCGGAGGTGTTTGGCTATGTGAAAAATGACAGTGAAGAAGGCATCCTGATGGAGGATTGCGGGGTGACGGTCAAGTCTTTTATTAAAGATTATCCGCCACATGAACAGACCGCATGGCTACAAAACGTGCTGCGTTGGCTAGGTGATATGCACATCAACTACGAGACGCAACTTCCTGCATTAGTAAAAAAAGGCCTACTCGCCACGTATCCCGTGCATTCGTCCGTGACGTGGGCGAACCTTGCCATTGCCCATATCAAAAAACTGGCGGAGGCGTCCACTCCGATGATCCTTCTGACACGCGATGATGCCGATCAGGTGGCAGCGATGAGTGAGTGGTTTTATCCGCGCTATGCGCAGTGGTTGCGAGGACGGGTGACACTGACCCATGGTGATCCACATCTAGAAAACATTGTGGTGGAGGGTGATCGCTTTCGATTGATTGATTGGGAGGCAACGTGCGCTGCGATCCCGCAAAGAGATCTTGCGATATTGTTGCAAGATGTGCTGATCCAAGATCAAAATGCAACGTTGCAAAAGTACTACTTCAGTCACCTTGGCGCGCATGGATGGGATGTCAATACGCAGGAATTTATTGACTCTTTTCAGGCCGTTTACTTTGACAATACGCTGATGATGCTAGGATGGGAGATTAATAAGTATCGAGAAGGCTATCTGAGCCGCGATGAAATCACGGGGATTGTCAATGCGAAGCTGCAGTGGTTGCGCATGTCTTATGCGCAGCTACGTTAGCTATTCTCCGGTCAGCGTGGTCAATGAGCGAGTGCGAAAGACAATGTATTTGGAGGCAAAAAAGTTAAAGACCAATCCTGCGAGTGAGCCAGCAGCTAAGGCGAGAATGGGGATATGATGCATCAAGAGGAAATTAGCGATGCAAAGCGCGTATACACCGTAATTGATCGCGCCACCGGCGGTATTGAGTAACAAATACAATCCCCACTGGCGTTTTTTGTCCGTTTGCGCATCATCCTTAAATGTAAACCTGCGGTTAAAATACCAGGTGACACTGGCGGCAATCAAAAAGGCAATTACTTGGCTGATATATAGATCCAGTTTGAATAGAGACACGAAGAGTTGCAAAAATCCGGCGTCTACCATAAAGCCGAGTACGCCCACTAGCGAAAAACGAATGATCTTAAATGCAAATAAGCGTTGCATAGTGCCCTCCTCTCTAGAGGCGTTTTTTTTCGGGAAATAAAGGCACAGACAGATACGTGAGTTTTTTCATTTCCCGTCGACTGCGCGTAACGGCATCAAGAATAATACCGATAAACAAGTTGATCATCGCGACTAACATCATCCCCATCGAAAGTGTGGCGGTGGGTAGGCGAGGCACAAGGCCAGTGCGTACGTAGGTAATCAACACGGGAATAAATATGCCAATTGACAGTAGCGCAAAAATAACTGCAATAATGCTAAAAAAAGCAAATGGCCGCTCCGTTTTAAATAGCGACAAAATCATATTTAGGATGCGAAAGCCATCGCGATAGGTGCGTAACTTGCTCTCGGAATTCTCTTTGCGAGCACCATAACGAGTGTCGACTTCAGCCACAGGCATTTTCAGTTCGAGCGCGTGTACCGTGATCTCCGTTTCCGTCTCAAAGCCCGTGGCAAAAGCGGGGAAGGACTTCACAAAGCGTTTGGAAAAGACGCGATAGCCAGAGAGCATGTCGTTGAAG
>JAJZCJ010000203.1 GCA_021846145.1 Bacillota bacterium | reverse complement strand
CGATCTCGTGCAGCAAAAAAAAGCAAATAATGTGATTCTCCTGTTTTTCCACCTAGTACTATATAAATGCAAAAATAGCGAGAAACCACCGTCATGGTGGTTTCTTTTTTGCTGCACGGGACAATTGCCTACCACATAGACTATGCAATAGGTTTAAGATCTTGGTGAACGAGTCATACTAAATGATAGCTTGAACAAGATTCGTAAGGGCAGAAAGAAGGGGTAGACTCTTCATGGAACCTGAAATATTCAAAGAATGCGTGATTTGTGGTTGCATTGTAGTACGAAGCCAAGGCATTCATTTACTCCATCATTTTATTTGCAATGATTGTGAACGTGAAATTGTGAGCACAGACGTGGAAGATGATCAATACCGCTATTTTGTCAAACGTTTGCATACGCTCTTGTTAGATTTTAGTATTGAGCAGGTTGCTCCTTAGTACGCTATACTGAGCGTATGGATAGACAAAACGAGTGGATTAAAACCCCAATTTTACAAGCACTAGAAAACCACCAACGTGTAGAGCGGACATCATTGCATGTGCCAGGGCACAAGGCTGGACGTGGATTGTATGCTGATTTTGCCAAGTATGCCGGGTCGCTTGCTAGATTAGATGCGACGGAATTACCTGGGCTAGATGATCTTCATCATCCCCAAGCGGTGATAGCAGACGCCCAACGTTTGGCCTCTGCAGCTTGGGGGAGTGAGGAAACGTTTTTTTTAGTAAATGGCAGCACCGTGGGGAATCTGGTAGCGGTAATGAGTGTCGTCACGTCGGGGGATACCGTCATTGTCGGGCGTGATGCTCATCAGTCCATCTGGCATGCGTTGGCGCTTGCAAAAGTGAAAGTCATCGCGGTAACGCCGACCTATGTGGGGATGTTAATTGGATCTGTCCGCACCTATGATATAGAGGCAGCGATGAACGCATACCCTGAAGCGGTTGCCGTAATTATTACCAGCCCCACCTATCACGGCATCGTGTCAGATTTATTCTCTATTGTGAAAATAGCGCACGCCAAGCATATGACAGTGATTGTAGATGAGGCGCACGGCGCACACTTGGCGTTTCATCCTGATTTACCACCCTCTGCAGTGGGTGCGAAAGCTGATTTAGTGGTACAAAGTGCTCACAAAATGACCGCCGCCTTCACACAGACAGGTCTACTTCACGTCAATGGTGATCACGTGGATCTTGAGGCTGTTCGCTATTATCTGCGCGTGTTTCAGACTAGTTCCCCGTCTTATTTATTTCTTGCTTCCTTAGATGCTGCACGTGCGCAATTAGTCGCAGATGGAAAAGAACTTTTAGGAGAAACGATGCAGTTTTTGGCTGCTGGCAAGGCGCGACTGAGTGAGGAATTTCCCGGACTGATTAACGGGGGATTTGCTGATTTGCCTAGTGATCCATTTAAGTGGACGATCTGGTCGGGACAGTGGGGAGTGTCAGGTGAGCAATTAGCTCGTGATTTTGCGGAATCGGGTATTTTTGTGGAGTTATATGATACGGAGCATGTATTGCTGGTTTGGTCCTTTGCCAATTCTGTTAATGATATGGAACGAGTGACTAAGGTAATTCAAAAAACACTGTATGGTAAATTACGGAGAGAATACACGAAAGAACCGTTGCGATGGGATGCGGCAATGCCACGTCTTACGGAAGTGTTGCCAAGTGGGTATGCAAAAAATATCTCAAAGCTAGGGGAACTCGATCAATTGGTCAATAAGAAAGCCGCTCAGGCAATTACCTTGTGTCCTCCGGGGATTCCCTTGGTGTTGCCTGATGAGGTGTATACTGCAAATATGATACAATACATAAAAAAGTGTATTGAATTTGGGCTTCGTGTGGATGGATTGGTAAACCCAGCGGAAGGACGTGCATGGTTTTTAAGCGAATGAATAATAGCATTAATAAATGGGAGCACGAGGCAGTTTTCATCACCATCGAGGGGATTGACGGCGCTGGCAAAACGACGCAGGTCGAACAACTAATGCAGCGGTTTTTGAACGCTGGCAAACCGTGCATTAGGACGCGCGAACCTGGAGGCACACTGATTGGCGATGAAATTCGTGCGTTATTGCTCAATCCGGAGCTAGACATGAATCCATTTACTGAGATGTATCTTTATGCGGCTTCTCGGGCGGAGCACGTCCGGGGCGTCATCGCGCCCTCCCTTGAACAGGGTGTTAGCGTGATTTGTGATCGCTTTGTCGATGCCAGCATTGCTTACCAAGGGTATGGGTTACAACCCGAAGGACTAACTCCCGATATGGTGAAAGCTGTGAATGCACCGGCCGTCGCAGGAAGGATGCCAGATCTGACGATTATCATTGATATCGATGCTAGCGTGGCTGAGCGGCGTGTGTGGCAACGAAAACAAGCGTTGCAACAAAATCAAGATCGCATCGAACGCAGAGGTGCAGTGTTCTACGAACGGGTGCGCGCTGGGCTGCGAGCCTTGTATGAACAAAACCCAGAGCGTTATTTTTGGATCGATGGGAACTTGTCTCCAGAGGAACTAACAGAACGCATTTGGCAAGCCGTAACCCAATTATAAATGGGCGAGGAGGTACCTAATATGCGATTGGTCATCGCCATTGTTCAAGATAAGGATGCGGCGAGAATGACAGAACGGTTAATTAAGGCAGAGATTCGCGCGACCAAATTAGCCACCACGGGGGGGTTTTTGCGCGCGGGAAATACTACTTTTTTGATTGGGATTGAAGATGAGCGTGTGGATTATCTACTGCAGATAATTGCCGATAGTTGCCGTTCAAGGGAACAATTTGTTACTCCTAATGCACCACTTGGAAATCAGGTGGAGTCTTATGTATCATACCCAGTGTCCGTGCAGGTGGGGGGGGCTACAGTGTTTGTGGTTCCTGTTGATCGGTATGAGCACTTCTAGCAGGTGCGGAGGGATTGGGATTGAAGATTAATCGCTATGGCGGTCAGGGTGTAAAGGCCGAGCGAGTTGCAAAATCGGATACCGGCAAAGCACATGAGTCCGATCTGTTTCGGGCGGTGCTTGAAGACGCGGGGTCAGATCAACAAAATGCAGAATTAGATCGTTTATTACAAGAGGTCAATCGCAAAGGTGACGTATTTGTCGCAACCCAGTCACTTGATGCGGCGTATGCTTACCGGCAGGCGGTCAAAAAGTATCTTGACGTACTGGTTAAAGGAAGCATGGCTGTGACATCAAAGACGTCAACAGACCGTTATGGCAAACAAAAAATGTATGCTGTCGTTCAAGAAATCGATCAGCACTTGATCGGATTGCTGAATTTGGCTATTTCTGATCAAAAAGAACCGTTGCAATTATTGCGAATTGTTGGTGAAGTAAAAGGGCTGCTGATTAGTCTGCACACTTGATGATACAAATGGGGTGAATTTCATGGACGCACGCGAATGGGGGCAACGGCTGCAACAATGGCATCAAGAGAAGCGTCTGGCACATGCCTACTTGGTGACAGCCGATGATTCGCAAAAGCTGCATGAATTTGCGTACAGTGCTGTTGGGTTGCTGCTTTGTGAATTGCCTTTAGATGGAATAGCCTGTGGAGTATGCAGGTCCTGTTTGCAAATGGCAAGTGGCAATCATCCGGATGTGGAGTGGCTGATTCCTGATGGCTCGACATTAAAGATCCAGCAAATGCGTACAGTGATCAAGACGGACACACTAAAAGTAATGCATGATCGGTTACATATTTTTGTGATGGAGGATGTACACAAGTTAACAGTGGAAGCTGCTAATTCTATTCTTAAATGGGTAGAAGATCCCAATGTGAATCGTTTATTTTTGTTTTTGACCACTGCGCCTGCAGCGTTATTGCCAACGCTGAGATCACGCATCTTACTGATACGAATTTTTGATCATACTGCACTCTTTTCAGGCAATGAACAGGATTTAGCTGTATTTTCATTGGATGATGAGTCAAAAGTGGAAGAATTACAGGGGTTGATTCGCGAGTTTGGCGAGACTGCTTATCACGGTGAACGTAGTGGTTGGTTTTTAGTGTCTGATAAATGGTCAAAGTGGAACTTTAATCCTACCCAAAGCCTTGCATTTGCCGATTTAGTAATTCGCTATTTACGCGATCAAGCGGCAGTCTCTAATCACTTGGCAATGATTCATCGCTATTCGGAGTTGGCATTGGCAGTATTTCAGGTGCGTAGACAAATGCTAAGCCACGTCAATGCTCAACTTGCTTGGGAGACATTTTTAATCAATGCCGCAAAAAGGGGTGAGAGGCTTGGTTGATAAACAGGAACTGTTTCTTCGTGTTGAGCAGTTGCAGGAACAAATTGGTCATTTTTATCAGGAGATTGGCGCATTGAAGCTGCTGTTAAATGAATTGCTGGAGGAAAACCAGAACCTTATTATTGAAAATGGCAATTTGCGAGATAGGGTAGGTTTTAGCGCGGAGGAAAAGGCCGCACCGGGGGAAGCGAAAAAATATTTGCGAAATTTATATGATGATGGATTTCATATTTGCAACATTAATTATGGAAGCTTGCGTAAAGGAGACTGTTTGTTCTGTCTGGAAAGCCTACAGAGAACGTAAAGCAGGAAACGGGAACTTTATACATAGTACCGACGCCAATTGGCAATTTGGAAGACATGACGTTGCGAGGGATTCGTATCTTGCAAGAAGTGGCTTTTATTGCTGCTGAAGACACGCGCCATACGCGTAAGCTGTTATCTCATTTTGATATACATCCTGAGCGGCTGTTTCCCTATCATCAACATAATCTCAAGCAAGCAGGAGAGAAAATCCAGACTTTGTTGTTGAGTGGTCTGTCCGGAGCATTAGTGTCTGATGCGGGAATGCCTGGGGTGTCTGATCCGGGGGAACTACTGATACGTATGCTTGCCATCGCGGGGATTCAAGTAGAAGTGTTGCCTGGACCGAGCGCCTTTCTCACTGCGCTTGTGGGATCAGGAATGCCTGTTAAGTTTTTTTCGTTTATTGGATTTCTTCCTATTTCAAAAAAAGAACGTCGACAAGTTTGGGAAAGGTTTTTGCAGTATGAAGGCACACTTATTTTTTATGAGGCTCCCCACCGTTTACGTGCTACTCTTGAGGAAATGTATGGTTTGTTAGGTGATAGGAGTGTCGTCATCGTCAAAGAACTAAGTAAGGTGCATGAAACTTATTATCGTGGCGATCTGAAGGAATATGAGAAGTTAGCGGATGACACATTGGAACGTGGTGAATTTGTGATTATCGTTGAGGGAGCAAGGTTCGTTCCTGTACAGCAGGATGAAGCATCTTTGAGTCCTGCATCATTAGTGCAGCAGGTAGAAGACTTTATCCGCCAAGGCATGTCAAAAAAAGAGGCACTAAAAGAAGTAGCAAAAACCCGCAGCATATCGCGGCGGGTTGTATATCAAGCGTTGTTAGACGCTAAAGTTCAAAGCGATTAGTGAGCATGTCCCATTTCTTCAATGCAAGCTGGGCAGATGTTTTTGCCTTTGAAGTGAATGATTTGATCTGCTTGTCCGCAGAAAATGCAAGCTGGTTCGTATTTTTTAAGTACGATTCTGTCACCGTCAACATAGATTTCAAGCGCGTCTTTTTCGCCAATGCCAAGCGTGCGGCGAAGTTCAATCGGAATGACGACTCGTCCGAGTTCGTCAACTTTACGGACAATGCCCGTGGATTTCATCATATAGGAAAATCCTCCTCAACAAAATAGGTTTTTTTGAGACAAATAGAAGCAACAAGATGCACTATCAAAATTTGCGTGTACCTTAATATAAATTGCAAACATCGTAATATTACAATCTTCATGCATTTTCTATTAAGGTTCACCCACAAATTTACTAGTGAAAGTCTACCACCTTTGCAAGCGTTTCGCAATAGCACTTGGGTATGTAAACTGGATTTTTTTTTAAAAATGAACACCTCCATCATTTTTCGCATAGCATGGTTTGATACTGCTGACGGGAGTGACGGAAGTTGCC
>JAJZCJ010000202.1 GCA_021846145.1 Bacillota bacterium | reverse complement strand
AGCTTGTGTCTCAATGAACGGCAGTGCGGTTAGCGAGCCACCGCCATTTTTATCAGAAAGCTTCGCCGCGCGCTCTAACAGGCGGCTATGCAAGTAAAACACATCGCCAGGAAACGCTTCACGACCTGGAGGACGGCGCAGTAACAAAGACATTTCGCGATAAGCTGCTGCTTGTTTTGTTAAATCGTCGTAAATAATGAGCGCATGTCCACCGTCGTACATGAAGTATTCACCCATGGCACAGCCTGCATAAGGTGCCAAGAAGAGCATTGGTGCCGGATCAGACGCACTGGCGGCGACCACGATCGTGTAATCCATGGCATCGTACTTGCGCAGGGTTTCCACGACTTGCGCCACGGTCGATTGTTTTTGACCGATAGCGACATAAATGCACTTAACGCCCTTGCCTTTTTGATTGATGATCGTATCCACCGCAATCGCGGTTTTCCCTGTTTGACGGTCGCCGATGATCAATTCGCGTTGGCCACGACCAATCGGAATCATCGAGTCAATCGCTTTAATCCCTGTCTGTAAAGGCTCATGAACCGAGCGACGGTCAATGACACCGGGTGCCATCGATTCAATCGGACGATAGCCACTAGCTACAATGTCGCCACGGCCATCGATCGGTTGTCCTAAAGCGTTAACAACGCGACCGAGCAACGCTTCCCCGACTGGCACTTGGGCAATTCGACCTGTGCGCTTGACCTGGTCTCCTTCTTTAATGCCGCTGACATCGCCTAATACGATAACACCCACATTGTCCTCTTCCAAGTTAAACGCCATGCCGAAAATTTGGTTTGAAAATTCTACTAATTCTCCTGCCATGACACGATCAAGGCCATGTATGCGTGCAATTCCATCACCAACGTTTAATACAATGCCCGTGTCGTATACCTCGACCTGGGATTCAAATTGCTCAATTTGTTGACGGATCAGCGCACTGATTTCATCAGGACGTATACTCAATGATTTCCCTCCTAGAAGGTGCCTGCAGCTTTCAGCTTTTGATCAAACTGTCGCAAGGCACCTGAAAGCGTTGCATCCAAAACCCGATCTCCCAGTTTGACCCGATATCCTGCGATTAGCTGCTGATTAATTTTTACGATTGGGGTTACCTTTTTGCCCGTGGCCTTGCCGATGCGTTCCTGCCACATGGCCATTTCCGTATCAGAAAGCGGTTTTGTGGTCTCAATCTCGACGGTAATTTCGCCGCGTTCCTCTTGTGCAAACTGTTGGTAACGGTGAGCAATGGCAATGATATATTCTGCACGTTTGCGCTTGAATAGCAGGCTCAACAAATGATACACAGACAGAGAAAGCGATTCATTGAATACGCCTTTCAAGATGTTCATTTTGGCCTCTGCATGAATTAACGGGTGTTCTACAATCTGACGCAGTTCTTTGTTGCCCTCAAGCATGGTAGTTAATAGCTCTAATTCATTAGCCAGTTGCAGAATAGTGCCGTGATCTTTTGCTACCAGCAGCATCCCTTCGGCATAGCGCCTGACAATGGTCCCATTTACCATACGAGTTCACCTAAGCGTGCTTCAGCCTCTTGTTGCAATTCTTCGTGAACTGCGGCAGTAATGTGATTCATCAGCAACTTTTCTGCGATCTGCACGGTCAGCGCAGACGCAGTTTGTAACACGGTGTCGAGCGTTTCTTTGCGTTCTCGCTCAATTTGCTCGCGAGCTTCTTCAAGCAGACGCCGTGATTCTTTTTCAGCCGCTTCAATGACACTGCGCATATGCTCATCAGCACGAAGTCGCGCGCTTTCCAAAAACTCTTTACTTTGACGGCGAGCGTCATCTAAGAGTTTCTGGTTCTCTGCGAGCACCGCATCCGCTTGCACTTTGCGCTGCTCTGCATCGGTAATCTGCAGCTCCACATATTGACGGCGCTTATCTAATATATTAGCGAATGGCTTATAGCCGTAATGAAAAATGATCCAGAAGACAATCAAAAATCCAACGATAGAGACAACAAACGTCCCTAGTTCAAACACTCGCTACACCCCTTTCCTGGCTTATCGCGATCGTGCCAGCATCCTTTATAGTTTGCCGACGGTGAAAAGCATGATAATGCCAAACGCAAGTGCGATAACTGGGAAAGCTTCAACTAACGCCACACCAAGCAGGGCGCTGGCAAAAATCGAGCCGCGAGCTTCTGGTTGACGGGCAACACCTTCCACGTACTTGCTCATGACAAGACCGTCACCAACGCCAGATCCTGCCGCTGCCAAACCGAGTAATAGGGCTACTGCTATGTCATATAAAGCTTGAGTCATCTTGAAAATTCCTCCTCTAAATGTTCGCGCCATTTACGCGCAATCGAACGTGTAGTGCAATTAATGATGGCTGTGACTTCCATAGGACTTTTGACCGACATACAAACTCATTAAGATGGTAAATACATAGGCCTGAATCGTGCTCACAAAAGCGGAATAAAGCAGCCAAATAACTAAAAACGGAATTCCTGTCGGCAGCCATCCGAACAACATTGGCATAGACAAAATCACGCCAATCAATGCTTCGCCAGCGAAAATATTGCCAAAAAGACGCATTCCGTGCGTCAACGGATTGGTAAACTCTTCAATGATCGCCATGGGGTTGGAGACGAAATGCTTAAAATACTGTTTTGGATGCCTTAACCCGCGTGCGTGACTGAGTAACCACACCATCACTGCTAGCCCCAACGTCATACTCATGTTGGCAGTAGGTGAATCGAACAGTACTACTTCGCCATGCGACGAAACAAGATCTGCAGCAGAAATCCCCCAAGCCGAAACTGGTTGATTAAGGTGAATGGCCACCGTCGCGATGAGACCCAACCAATTCGCAATGAACAAGAAGAAAATCATCACAAACGCGAGTGGCAAAACGAACCGAACCGTCGTCGAATCTGGCGTCGTATCCCTTGCTAGCGTCGTGGTAAAATCAATCAGCCATTCCACGAAGTTTTGCAATCCACTCGGACGGCGCATGTCCATCTTGCGAATACCCATCCGTAATATAATCAACACGATTAACCCGCTAAGCAGGATCATCGCAAGCGTAATAAGGTTCGTCTTAAATATGGTCCCCACAAACAGATAGGGAAATGCCGGCACTTTTTCACCTTCTTTCTGTTCATAATAAAATGTGACTAGACAAGATGGTTACGGCTTTTTTACAAAACCCGCCATCCCAATGATGACAAGTGCGAATCCTAGCATATATCCGACAAGCGTCAAATAAGGATTAAATATGGGCACTTTAACGGCAACAATCATACCGGCAAGCACTACCATAAAGCGGGTCAAATAACCCAACATCCCAGATATATACAGAGATCTGCCTGCAAGTTCGCCACCGACGTGTCCGTGGCGAATCATGCTATACACGACGTAGGTGCCGCCTACTTCTCCCAGCAACAGCCCATTGAGTTCCTTTTGCCACATCGGCAAAAAAAGTCTTGCTATCACCGTCAGCCCAATTACCACTGCGCCCATCTTGGCGATCTGCACCACACGTGCTTTCAAACGCTGAACATCGTTCATCATTTCTCTCCCACTAAGCGTTTGATCAGTATTATAAATGTGCTCCCGCCCAAGAATAGACCAAACCCCACCCCAAGTAATGTCCATCCGAACTGGTGCCAATGATGTGCCAACAAACTGCCAAAATACCCGAAAACGA
Source organism: Bacillota bacterium (assembly GCA_021846145.1). The sequence goes on along the minus strand of JAJZCJ010000202.1, from coordinate 2,298 downwards.
CCATATTAACGGCGATCTGCAAGGTAGCTCCTGAAAAAACAGCATACTGCAACCAGACACTACGCCCATCATTGCGTTTCCTCGTGGGATTGATCGGATTCACCATCCTGCATCAGCTATGGATTTATGAGTACGAGGGGCATTCGTCGTGATAGTCCGAAAAATTCTGAGAATGGGTGATTAATCACGTCCGATTATAACTAACGATTGCTTAAAAAGCAATCTTTTTGCCCCTCATAAACCACTAGTAATGCTGATAAATGGAGCGTTTTCACCACTTGTTCACATGCTCTTTTGTTACAACATTTCAACAGCCATAGAAATCCCTTGGCCGCCACCAATACAAAGTGTCGCTAACCCTTTCTTTCCACCTGTGCGCTGTAGCCCATATAGCAGCGTAACGAGGATGCGAGCGCCTGATGCGCCAATTGGATGTCCTAATGCCACTGCGCCGCCGCTGACGTTTAGTTTATCCAAATCAAGCCCAAGTTCACGTCCCACAGCGACAGATTGTGCCGCAAACGCTTCATTTGCTTCAATCAAGTCCATATCAGCCAGCGACAGCCCATACTTGGTGAGCATTTTCCGAGTCGCATAGATCGGTCCTAACCCCATTACCGCAGGATCAAGTCCAGCAGATGCGTAGCCAATAATTTTGGCTAACGGCTGCAGCCCCAATGCTTGCGCCTTGTCTGCACTCATCACCACCAGCGCAGCGGCACCATCGTTGATTCCAGAGGCGTTGCCCGCAGTCACCGTGCCACCTTGGATAAACGCAGGACGCAATTTGGCCAACGCTTCTTGGGAGGTGTCGCGAGGAAATTCATCGGTATCAAAAACAAGCGGATCACCCTTTTTGCGAGGAATCTCCACTGGCACAATCTCTTTTTTGAAGTGGCCATTTGCAATCGCAGCACGCGCAAGTTGCTGTGAGCGAAGCGCAAATTCGTCCTGATCTTCGCGCGTCACAAGCATTCGCTCCGCAATGTTTTCCGCTGTAATGCCCATGTGATAATTATTAAACGCACACCACAGACCGTCGCGAACCATGCTGTCCACGGCCTTTTGGTCATTCATGCGATAGCCCGTGCGCGCGCCCTCTAGCAAATAAGGGGCACGGCTCATGTTTTCCATGCCACCTGCCACCACGATATCCTGATCCCCAGCACGAATAGACTGAGCAGCAAGCGCCACTGCTTTTAACCCTGAGCCGCAGACCTTGTTGATGGTGTAAGAAGGCACCTCCTGCGGCACCCCCGCCTGGATAGCCGCCTGACGAGCTGGGTTTTGACCAAGCCCCGCCTGCAACACATTGCCCATAATCACCTCATCCACAAGTGATTCTGAGACTCCTGCCCGCGTAAGCGCTTCCCTGATGACCACAGCACCAAGTGCGGGTGCTGGTACGTCTGCGAGGCTTCCTCCAAAATTGCCTACTGCTGTGCGTGTTGCAGATACGATTACCGCTTCTTGCATTGCAAAATCATCCCTTTCGGCGAATTTTATAGTCCTTTTGCATCTTTTTGCGGGGTAAATGGCGACGGTCGATCACCGCGTCCGAAATAGTGGCGTAACGCCTCTACAATTCGCTCCGATGCGCGGCCATCCCCGTACGGACTCGCGGCTACTGACATTTTTCCATACTCTTGCGAATCGGTAAGTAGCATTGCCGCCATCTCATAAATTTGTGTACGATCTGTGCCAACCAGCCGAAGCGTGCCCGCTTCAATCCCCTCTGGGCGTTCGGTGGTATCTCTCAACACCAAGCAGGGAACTCCCAAAAATGGTGCCTCTTCTTGCACACCGCCGGAATCAGTCAGAATGAGTTCCGCCTTGGCCATGAAATTATGCGCATCAACGACATCTAGCGGTTCGATTAGCTTGATGCGGTCGTGTCCTCCTAATATGCGCTGCGCAGGTTCTCGCACAGCGGGGTTCAAATGAACGGGATAAATCACATACACATCGTCAAATGCCTCCACCAAATCGCGAACCGCTTGAAATATATTTTCAAACTTATCCCCTAGGTTTTCCCGGCGATGAGCCGTCATAAACACGATTCTGGCAGTTTCCGGAATTGCCGCAAGCACCGGATGCTGATAGCCCTCGCGAATCGTCGTGCGCATCGCATCAATCGCCGTGTTGCCAGTCACATAAATGCGGTCTGCAGGCTTGTTTTCACTAAGCAAATTGCGCTCTGCCTGCGCGGTAGGCGCAAAGTGCAAATCCGCCAGCACACCAGTCAATTGGCGATTCATTTCCTCTGGAAATGGGGAATATTTGTCCCATGTGCGAAGT
>JAJZCJ010000201.1 GCA_021846145.1 Bacillota bacterium | reverse complement strand
CCCAAGAGAATGACAAGCGTGCCAATCCACCGAATCGGAGTGACAGATTCGTGCAAAATCGCGACAGACAGAATAATACCCACAAGATAGGATAAACTTTGCAGAGGATACACGGCACTTAAATTAGCTCTGGATAAAGCGGCGAACCATAATATCGTAGCGATCACATACAAGATCAATCCCGCCCAAATCCACGGAGACAAAAATACATTGAGCAAATTAGTAAACGTAACTGCCCCAATGCGATCAAGTCCTAGCTTAAATAATAGCTGACCGATGACGAGCAATATTACATTGATGAACACAAAACCGTAAATAATCATTTGCTAACCCCGCTTTATTTCGCAAAATTCATAATTAAGCCGCAATTAACATCTTGCGCACAATGTAATGATACGCTAAGGTAATGAATAACAGATTAATACTTCTATCTAAGGAGGCGTATGCGCATGGAAGAAATATTTATGTACGAAGAACGATTAGGGATTGAAGTTCCTTACCTCGGAAAAGAATGGCACGATTACAGCTTGAATGAACGTACATCCATTTTAGAAAAATGGGAAATCATGCGTGGACGTATTCCCGGTAAAATTGCTCGTTTTGAATCAGAAATTGAAGCATTACAGCAAAATCTTCACCACGAAGAAGACTGGGATAAGTCTCTTTCCATTATGTCGCAAGTATCTGATCTCGCCAGCCGAATCAACGACTTGAATATTTTATTTCGCACACAACCCGATGCTGAACCAATTCAAGAGCTTCTTCACCACTCAGCTACAGAAGAAAATCACGCACGGGAAAAGTAATAATACGCGGCGGCGTGATCAATTCACCCGCCGCGTTCTACTTTGGATACTTACTTTATAAACACATCCGCAAAATTGTTTCGACATCTTCTTTTTGCAGCACTTTGTAGCCGCCAATCGCCCCGCGTTGCACCGCATGCTGTGCCATTTTATCGAGGTTTTCCCCATCAATGCCGTAATCACCCAGCGTTTTTGGTGCTCCGATCGAATCAAAAAACGCGCGCAATGCGTCGATGCCTTCTTCTGCCACTTGACGTTCCGATTTCCCTACCGGATCTACATGCATGACTCGCACTGCAAATTGATAAAAACGTTTCGTGCCTGCATCTAGCACATACCTAGCCCAATTTGGGAAAATGATCGCTAGTCCTCCACCGTGAGGTATATCATAAATAGCGCTCACTTCATGTTCGATACCATGTGTGGCCCAGTCACCGGTCATGCCCATCGAAATCATGCCATTCAAAGCCATCGTGCCACAATACATGAGCGTTTCACGCGCCTCATAATCAGCGGGGTTAGCAAGCGCCTTCGGGGCCGCCTCCATCACAGTTGACAGCACCGACTCACACAACCGCTCTTGCAACGGCGTATTAGGCGTATGCGAAAAATATTCTTCCATGACATGAACCATGGTGTCTACAATGCCATTTGTTGTTTGATTCAGAGGTACCGTAAACGTGTTTTCTGGATCACAAAATGAAAATCGAGGAAAAGTAGTCGGTGATCCAGAACCCATTTTTTCATTAGTTTCCCAATTGGTGATTACGCCACCAGAATTCATTTCTGACCCTGTTGCGGCAAGTGTCAGGATCGTACCAAAAGGCAATGCTTCTGTGGGGCGTTTATGTGTGACATAAAAGTCCCACACATCCCCCTCATACTTTACGCCGGAGGCGATCGCTTTGGTCGCATCAATCACGGATCCGCCACCGACGGCCAAAAGAAAATCAATCTCTTCCTTGCGGCAGATTTCAATGCCTTTATGTACCGTGGATAGACGAGGATTAGGTTCCACTCCAGGTAACTCAAACAATTGTAGATCCGTTTGCGCAGCCAATAATTTTTTCACTTTATCGTAAAGTCCTGATTTTTTAATACTGCCTCCACCATAAACCAACAAAATTCGATTGCCATATTTTTTCACCTGTTTCGCCAGATGACTTTCGATTTGCCCCTTCCCATAATAAAGATGGGTGGGATTCCAAAAGGAAAATGTATTCATGTGCGTTCACTACTCCTTTCACTTCTGTTATCACTGTACCATTTTTCCTATGTTCACTGCTATCATATCTTGCTGCTATCATTCATCAATGGAACCCGTCCTAGCAAAGCGTTCCGCCATCACATCGATTTCTTTTTTCAATTCACTAACTAGATCCTGTTCCGGAATTTTTCGAACGATTTCTCCATGTCGAAAAAGCAATCCTTCCCCTTTGGCTCCAGCGATGCCAATATCTGCTTCCCGCGCTTCACCTGGCCCATTAACCGCACATCCCAATACAGATACCTTGATGGGGGCACGGATATTTTCCACATAAGCTTCAATGTCGTTAGCAATAGCAATCAGATCAATATCGATCCGTCCGCAAGTGGGGCATGATACCAGTGTCACCGCATTGGCAATGATGCCAAATGTCTTCAACAGCGATTTAGCCACTTTCACCTCTTCGACTGGATCAGCAGACAGTGAAACGCGAATCGTATTGCCTATTCCCATCGACAAAAGCGTGCCCAGTCCCGCCGCGCTCTTGATCGTGCCGCTAAATAGCGCGCCGGATTCAGTGATTCCTAAATGCAGTGGATAATGAAAACTCTCTGCCGCCAGTCGATACGCCTCAATCGCAAGTGGCACATTAGACGCCTTCATTGAGACGATGATGTCGTAAAAATCAAGTTCCTCCAAGATGCGAATGTGGTGAAGTGCACTCTCAAGCATGCCCTCGGCTGTCGGATAGCCATAGCGCTCTAATATGTGACGCTCGATGGAACCAGAATTGACGCCAATGCGAATCGGAATGCCGCGTGCTTTACAGGCTTTAACGACTGCCTCCACACGATCCCGTTTGCCAATATTCCCAGGGTTAATGCGGATTTTGTCCACGCCATTTTCAATCGCGGCAAGCGCTAGTCGATAATCAAAGTGGATATCCGCAACAAGTGGAACGTGCATGGCTGACTTGATCTCACGAATCGCCTGCGCTGCCTCCAACGAATTGACGGTCACTCGCACAAGGTCCACTCCTGCTGCCTCAAGTCGCGAAATTTGCGCGACTGTCGCTGCCACATCGGCAGTTTTTGTCGTCGTCATACTTTGTATATACACCTGATCATTGCCACCAATGATCAAATTGCCGACTTTGACTGGTCGAGTCTGATTGCGCGTAAACATCCGCTTGCCCCTCTCGCATGATGACTTTTCGAGTTAAATTAGTTACTTCATTATACCACGCCACTTGCTCAATTCCTTTTAACATGATGGTGTGGTTAGTTCATGGGAAGGATGGTATAAATAGAAGAGCAACTATTGTCAATGTGAAAAAGGGGGCAATGATCATGTCGATCGAACCACGTTTTGAAACACACTTACAAACAGAACGACAACGTCATTTAGATGAACTGATAGGACTTCTTCGCATTCCAAGCATCAGCGCCTTGTCTGTACATAAAGAGGATGTAGCAATCGCTGCACAATTCCTTGCGGAAGCACTGACATTGGCAGGCATGGAGCACGTACACATATTTCCAACAGATGGGCATCCTATTGTGTATGGAGACTACCTGCATGCTCCTGGAAAACCAACCATATTAGTATATGGACATTATGATGTGCAACCTGTCGATCCGTTGAATTTGTGGGACAATGACCCCTTTGATCCCACCATTCGCGACAACAAAATTTATGCAAGAGGAGCCTCTGATGACAAGGGTCCCACCTATCTACACATTAAAGCACTAGAAACCATCTTGAAAATTGAAGGAACACTCCCTGTAAACGTCAAATTCTGCATTGAAGGAGAAGAGGAAATTGGCAGCCCCCAGCTTGAGCCTTTCATTACGCAACACAAAGAATTGCTCGTCGCCGATGTGTTGCTAATTTCGGATACCACCATCATCGGCCCAAACCAGCCTGCCATTTGTTATGGACTGCGTGGGCTGTGTGGCATGGAAGTGCACGTGCAGGGAGCAAAATCTGACCTGCATTCTGGACTTTTTGGCGGTGCCGTCCCAAACGCACTTCATGCCATGGTAGAACTATTGGCATCCCTGCACGATCAAGACGGCAAAGTGGCAGTGAATGGTTTTTATGATGATGTCGTTCCTTTAAGTGATGAAGAACGAGTTGAACTCACCAAACTCCCGTATGACGACAACACATACAGGCAGAGCCTCGGACTAGATGAATTAGTGGGCGAGCCCGGCTACACTACCATTGAACGCACAACTGCCCGCCCCACACTAGAATTAAACGGCGTGTATGGTGGATTTCAAGGTGAAGGGTCTAAGACAGTCACCCCGTCAGAAGCGCATGCGAAAATTACCTGTCGACTCGTAAATGATCAAGATCCACTAAAAATTCTCGATCTCATCGACACGCATATCAAATTTCATCAGCCAAAAGGCGTCACCGTGACCGTAACAAAAACTGACCACGCCAGAGCCTTTATTGCAGACTTTCATCAACCAGCGATTCAAACAGCAGTGGAAGCGTATCAGTTTGCTTATGATGTCGAGCCACACTTCATGCGCATGGGAGGATCCATCCCGATTGTGGAGGCTTTTGATCGGCTTCTCAAGCTGCCTGTGGTATTAATGGGATTCAGCTTGCCAAGTGAAAATTTCCATGCCCCTAATGAACATTTTTCACTTGATAACTTTGATAAAGGACTGCGCGCGCTTATCTACTATTACACACACCTAGAGCGCGTATAGTAATAGTAATCCACGTATGATTCAAGCTGCCGATCGCTTCGGCAGCTTTTTTATTGAAACGGCACCCATTCTTTAAGATTTCTTTGTGTTTGTAGACGGTGGATTGCTTCCTCATAATGACGCAAAATCATCTGCTCTGTATCTACGCCATCATCATGCAGTGGATGAACAGAGTGAAGTAAGGAAAGGAAATAATGAGGATCATACAGTTGTTGGTCATGACAAATACTGACCAAATCACTGACCGTTGAGGTGTGTATGTGGGGTAACCATGAAAGCTGGGTGTGCCCCGACTGCTGTTCGCTTAGGTACAAATCCTGAACCAGCTTGGCTCGCGCATACGTTGCAGGATAAAGGTTAATAAAAGCGCTGACAGCCACTACCCCCTTAGCTCGGCGCTGAGCCAGTCCCGCTATTTTCTCCCCATTGAGTGATAGATCATAACGACCGGGGCAATAGCTCCCTGCCACTTCACCAATGCTGACCTTGCCATATACGGCTAGCGACTGGATGAGCCACTGTGCCAATTGATCAAACGCTTCATCAAGGGAAGGTTCCCCGGAGATGATTAGGGTGACATTGAGTACGCCAAAATCCACAGGAATCGCCAGTCCGCCAAATGGACGCACCAGAACATAAAAACCATCTTTTCTCAACGACAATACCGTATTGTCCCATGCTGCAAGCGAGGCATCCCTTGAGCCTGCCAAAAACCCTCGTTTATGACGCCAAGCATGGAATAGCCGCACTTGATGATCACGGCTATATAGCATTAACGCCTCTTGATCAAGGAAAGCTTGTAACAAGCTTTCCTGATAATCTCGCAATCCTGTACGGTAAGTGACTTCCCAATTATTTGCGTATATGTCCATCACCGCGAATCAGATACTTATAGCTCGTAATCTCCCGCAATCCCATCGGGCCGCGCGCGTGTAATTTCTGTGTGGAGATGCCGATTTCCGCTCCAAACCCGAATTCAAACCCATCTGTAAAACGAGTGGAAGCATTGTGATACACAGCCGCTGCGTCGACGTTGCGTAAAAACTGGTCAGCACGGCTTGCATCTTCTGTCACGATCGCTTCTGAGTGGCGGGTACCATAGTTTTGGATGTGTTCGATTCCCTCTTCGAGAGATGACACCACTTTTACAGCCAAAATATAATCAAGAAATTCGGTCGCATAATCACTTTCAGTAGCGGCACACACCTGACCATATCCAGAAGTACCGGGAGACGCGATGTCGAAGCCTTGCCTGCGTAAAATTTCCTGCCCTTTTTCACACACGCGCACCTCGACCCGTTGCTGCTGCAACTCCTTTACC
>JAJZCJ010000005.1 GCA_021846145.1 Bacillota bacterium | reverse complement strand
TTTTCTTTCTGCCGCCCATTCCAACGCGATTTTGATCAACCGTTCACGCGAAGGTCTATAATAGTCGACTAAAATCGTATAGATCGGCGCACGTTCAGCGAGTGTGAGCAATTCTGTTTCCTCTCTTTTTGCTGACTTTCGACATTGCGACCACGTTGAAACTGGCGAACGCAAACCGTAGGCTCGAACCAATTCAATAGCGGATAAAATCACACGTTCCTCCCATAGCACTTGTTCAAACGTAGGGTTATTCATTAATCACACTCCCTGCCATTTCGTTCTGATGCAGCGGATGACCGTTCACACGAAGGTGTGAATGATTTTCAAACCACCCCAAGAATTCAAACGGCTGAAGAATATGTGCGATTTGCGATACTTCCCCAACCAGTGATAACGATTCAATGCGAGACACATACATCTGTTCGATTTGGTTCATATCAAACCAAGACACGATCAAATCACCTTTGCTACCCTTAGCCTTGCAAATGTATTTCGGGTGCTCCAACCAACCCAACGAAAGACTATACAATCCTAAATTCGGAAAACGTAACTGGAGAACGTTTAGAAGTACTTCCGGCCCCGACAGATTGTAAATTGCTTTTGCCACCTTATATGACATGATGAATTCCACGTTTTTCACCCCCAAGTAGATAAACAAAAACCTTTCCCGTTGCAGGATCAACCGCTTTAATCACGAATACCCCATCAACTAGTTTTCCGGTTCCGATGATTCGGTTCACAAAATCTCCCCCAATAATTTTCTTTAGGCTTGTCCTACACGAGAGGGTAATCCCCTCGTTAGTGCTTGTTTGATTTGATCCGTCATTGAGCCATTTCCAAAAGGTTATCCCAGCATTCCCTTACTGATTGTTCAAGTTCTTCTTTTTGCGCCTGCTCTGCATTGCGACGTTTGACAATTTCAATGGCGCTGGGCAACAGGATTTTGTATAAGCGGATCGTTTGTTCCTCATTGAGAATGATCGGTACAGACGCCACGTTCCCACCTCCCTTATGGATGTATATGAGGATTACGCTTGTACGGTTGCGGTGTTTCTTTTAGGCAGTGTTTTGTGGATGTCTCATTTTGTGAGCATTTTGGACAAATAAAGACTCCCCAAAAATTTCGTCAACACTATGATCCAAATAATCGGCAATGAGTTTCATCGTAGGATAGCTACCGATTCTGGTTCCTAGTTCAATCATGGCATACATACTGCGAGATATGCCGATCTTTGACGCTATTTCCCGCTGTGACTTACCTAAACTTCTCCTCAATTCAATGAGTTTAGTGTTTTTCAATTTAATCACCTCGCTCGCAATTTGTGACGTTGATATTGTCACTATAAGCAAGCATTTACGAAAAGTCAACGAAAAAAGTTTCGGATAAGTGACAATCATTTTTTAATGTCACGGCAAGTGATAGGATAAAGACAATAAACAATATTTAAGGATTATATTGCTTATTGTCTTGGAACTAGAAAAAATAGTGAGGTAGCCCGATGGATACTTTAGGGTCACGAATAGCACGGCAACGCAAAAAAAAGAACATGTCTCAAACTGAATTTGCCGATCATTTTAAAATCGGTCGAAGTACAGTTGCTATGTGGGAAACTGATGACCGAAAACCTGATTCAGATATGTTAAAACGAATTTCCGATTTTTTTGATGTTTCTCTCGATTATTTAATTTCAGGCTCTGAACACTCAATGGACGAGAAGATGAAAGAAGCTATGTCCGATCCCTATGCTGTGCTTATGTTTAGTGACTTCCCTACTGCTTCGGAAGAGGATAAAAAGATGTTACTAGAAATTTGGAACTCTATAAAAAACCGGAATCAAAATAAGTGAGGTCGTATAGATAATGCAAGTCATAACGCCACAAGCAGTACACTCGCTATCTAAAATTTCAAATTATATGGCAGGGAAACTTGCAATCATACTACTCATTATGTTTGTTTCAGGACTTATCCCAGCTTTGATAGTAAAGTTTTTATTCTTTTGGGCACCTAGAGACTTTCATAACTGGCTACTCCGCGTAGTTTCTGGATTAGGCGTTGTATACGGGTTATATCTAGCCTTTAAAATCGTTAAATTTTAAATAAAATAAATTTTCGATAATTCATAAGAGCAGGAGCAAAAAAATAGTGAAAAGAAGAAGACGCAAGCCAACCCCTGGGGAAGAATTAGAAAATATAATGACAACCATTCTATCCTTAGCCCTCATCGTATTGCCCTTTTATATCTATTCTAAGACTGGATCACTTGTAATAGCAGTCGGGGTTTTTCTCCTCGCCGCTGTAATTTTAATAGTGGCTTACCGATGGATAAGGGCACTTCTGGTAAAATCCGATGATTCATTTAAATCTCCTAGACTACCAAAAAACAAGAAGACTGGTAACCATATAAATTCCGCGCCTTCCAGTGCGAGTGTGACGCCTATTTCTTCTTCGCAAGCCATCCGTTCGGACGAAGTGATCTTAAAAACGCCTATCAGCAACTTAACTGCCTATGAATTCGAGCGGCTCTTAGCGCTTTACTTTCAGGATAATGGATATGAGGTCGAAGAAACGGGCGGTGTGGCAGATGGCGGGGTTGACCTTATTATTATCGATAAGAAAGGGTATCGCACGGCGGTGCAAGCAAAACATTGGAACTTTGGACCGGTCGGTCCCGATGTAATCAGAGAGACTCATTCTGCTCGGTTAAACACGAAACCCTCATGCCATATGGCGATGGTAATCACTAGTAACGATATCACGCCACAAGCCAGATCTGAAGCAGATGCCAGAAGAATGGATTATTGGGCGGGACACGTCCTGCTAGAGAAATTATCTCGATGGCCTAAATGGCAAGGAAATGTGAAGAAAAAACATCGTTCGAAATAAAAGATTTTACGAATACCCGATTTTTCTTATACGGGGATGACTGATGCAAAAACTGAGAAAAAAGCAGCTGGTGAATCCTCAGAAATGGTGAACAAAATGATAAATTGATAAATGAAAAAACATGAGTATTTGTGAATAAAAAAGATGCAGGGCTTTGTTGGGGCTGCAATGGAGAATTTTTTATTGTTCTTGCTTAAAATCATCATCATAAGTACTCAAAAAATCACCCCCCAGAAATCCTAACCATCGTTCCTCAAGACGTTGGCGCAATTTTTCGATCACCTCTTTTTTATCAAAGTCTATCAGATAAACGATTAATACTGCAATGTAGGGAAGAAAAACGATTACCGCAGCTAAGAAGCTTACTATCACTATGTTACTGATCAATACGGTAATGTTCACAGCGGAGCCTCCTTGGGGTTTATTTGCGGGGCAGGTACGTGGCTTTCGAAACCAAAAAAGAAGGAGTATTGTAATAGTAAAGCCAGCATAATCCATAATGAAACGCTTTGGCAAGACTCTACTAAACACCGATAATAGCATAGCGTAGGATTACAAAATAATGTATACTATATCTCACATGGGAGAAATCCCATTTTTATTTGTTCTTTATTAGAACATATGTTCTTATAGGAGTGGTAGAGATGGAAATAGACATAGAGAAACGTGCAAAAGAAATTTTAGCACTGGGGAATGGCGAAATTCCTGTGAACTTGTATACTATATCTGAAAGACTAAAGATTGACATCATTGAAAGACCCACACAGACCGCTTTAATGTCCCCGAACAACAACCCTACCATCGTGTTAGATACGAGAAAAGACACACCCCATCTCCGCATGGAATGGGCGCATGAAATTGGTCACTTCGTTCTGCATGCCGGAAACCAACTATTTTTACATGAATTGATGACACAAAAACAAGAAGCGCAAGCGAATTCTTTTGCTCGTTATTTTATGTTGCCTACAGATGAATTAGAAAACATGATTTTCCAACACTCGGAACGTCCCCGTCTTCTTTACGCGATGGCGAAAAAATTTGTTGTACCTCTCTCGGCAGCCTCCAACAGACTCAAAAAATTCGAAAACCAAATTTTCACCCGATAAGAGGAATAAGATCAGAAATATCTCGACTGATTGTATAAAGGTGGGTTTCGTCATGCGGTGTATCATTTATCGTCGCGTTTCCACAGACATGCAAGTGGAGGAAGGCTTTTCGCTAGAGGCGCAGCGTGTGCGCCTCTATGCCTACGCGAAGTCCCAAGGCTGGGTCGTTATTGACGACTATTGTGACGAAGGATTTAGCGCAAAGAATACCGAGCGGCCTCAGATGCAGCGGCTCATTCGAGATATCAAGCAGAAAAAATTTGATGTCATCCTAGTTTATCGTCTGGATCGTTTTGTCCGTTCCGTATTGGATCTACATGAGCTGTTGCAATTGATGGATAAATACGATGTAAAATTCAAGAGTGCCACCGAGATATTTGATACCACTTCGGCAACTGGACGACTCTTTATCACACTGATCGCCACGCTCGCCCAGTGGGAACGGGAGACGATTGCGGAGCGCGTACATATGGGTATGACTAAGCGAGCCGAGCAAGGGCTACGCAATGGATCTCCGGCTCCTTTTGGCTATACCCTGCAAGGCGGCCTCCTCATGAAACACGAAGAAGAAGCAAAATGGGTACGCTACATTTTTGATCGCTATCCTGCCGTGGGTGCCCTCGCTATCTCCAAAGAATTGAATTCAAAAGGGATTCGCACGCACAAAGGGGAATTATGGAGTGATTACAGTGTGAAATATATCTTACGTAACCCCATTTATACTGGCCATGTAAGATGGAACTTTGAAACAGCTGCAAAAGGACGCAAACGCACCAATGCGGAAATTGTGACGGAGCTACAACAGGTGAACTTTGAACCTCTCATTGATGCTGATGTGTTTGAAGAGGTACAACAGATCATGGGGAGACGAAAAAAGATGGCCTTTAGATCTGAAGGGTACTATCCATTCTCGGGAATAATCAAATGCGCGAAATGCGGCTATCCTTTTTCGGGGGGACAAACCACCAAACCAAGTGGAAGAGAGTACCGCTATTATCGTTGTCGGGGAAATGTTAGTTTTGGCACCTGCGACATGCCGATTATTTCTGAGGAGGCCATTGTAGAAGAATTCATGAAGATATTATCCGTCGCGCAAGCGGAGGTGGAGATCGATCAGCCCAAAGGCCTAGATCCGTCAGAGATACAAAAACAGTTGCAGCAACTAGGCAGGCGAAAAGAGCGCACGGAAGAATTATATATTGATGGCGATATTTCAAAAGATCGCTACGCAAAACTGCTGGAGGATATACGAATCGAAGAAGAGAAATATTTATCGCTGCAAGTGTCAGGCAATCAATTTGCAGATGCAGAAGAGGTAAAAATGGTATTGCGCAACCTACATGATGAGTGGCCCAATCATCCACACGAAGTGCAAAAGCAGGTCATTCATTCGCTGTTTGATTCGATCACGATCAACCTAGCGGAACCAGCCAGAGGACCAAAGCGAGCAACGATAGAGATCATCAATTATCACCTCAGATAAAAATGAAATGAGGAGAACTCAATGTGTGCGCCAAATTCGTTTCAATTCCGCACAGGAGTTTTCATTCATCAGTGTTAATCAACTCATTCATAAAATCATCACCATTTGACTCAGAATCATTTTGGAATTCGCGCCGAGCCTCTACAACAAGCTCCCTCATTGCGGCCATCATGCCTTCACACCGCTTTGCAAATTCCACTTTAAGAGCTTCGCCAGTCAGCCCTTCATCAATCAAGTCGTTAATGATCAATTGTGAAAAATCCAGTGGAATCGTGACTTGACGTTTCCCTGCAATCCGAACATACTTATCCACGTTAGAATGTCTCCCCCTTTCGCGTATTCTCAGTATAACAAAAGAGTGTAATTAGCTTATGTATGCTTCCTCATGCATTGGGCAATCTTGGATGCCATAGAGTGCACCTTCCGTGGTGCGGGTGTATTTTTCAAGCCCCGCCTTCAATAACGTGACGATGGTGGATTTTCCACCGCTGACAGGCCCCATCAAAAGCAGGATACGCTTGCGCACATCGAGCCTTTTGGCTGAAGAATGAAAATATTCCTCCACCAGCCGATCAATCGGTTCCGCAAGTCCAAATAGTTCTTGTGAAAAAAAGCGATACACGTTGTGGCCGTTCTCATCTTGTGTAACACCGGCTGATGCGATCATTTGATAAATTCGCGCATGCGCAGACTGAGCAATAGTAGGATTTTCGCGAATCATATCGAGATAATCAGCAAAAGTGCCTTGCCACGCCAACTCTTCCTCTTTTGCTCGATGAGCCGCGATGCGACCAATAATATCCACGTCGATCACTCCTCTGATTCTGTCGCCTTCATTCACACTGCAACTTCCATCATAGTGTGATACTATGCTTATGCGGCTTTTTGTTGCTGGTTGCTCCCAAGTTTGAACTGAGGCAAAAAATGAGTTAGCTTACTAACCGAGAAAAGAGGTGATCTGTTGTGCAGGAGTCGAAAACCCACGCCATTTTTAATGCGGCAGTTGATGTCTTTTCGGAACGCGGTTTTGAGAAAGCGACCATGGATGAAATCGCCGCCAAAGCGAAGGTGGCAAAGGGGACGATTTACTATCATTTTAAGAGTAAAGAAGACTTATTTGTATTTCTCGTCGAAGAAGGCACTCGGTTGCTTGGCGACAGCGTGCTGTCCAAGCTTCCTACAGAAGCTAGCGCTGCAGAACAGTTGCGGGTGATCGTCCGCGAACAACTGGCATTTTTCCAAGAATACCGAGATTTTTGCATTATCATTTTGCGAGAGGCCTGGGGAGAAGACACACGTCAACGTGAATTTCGCCGAATGCTTGTCCATTATGTGCGCTCCATCCAAACCATTGTCGAACAAGGCATCGCCAGTGGGGAATTTATGACGAATGACCCAGAGACAGCAGCGTGGTCCATCTTTGGTGGCATCAGCATCCGCGCCATTCATCACATCTTTACCGGTGCCAACGACAACTTGGTCGACTTTTCGCCAGCACTTGAGCAACTTGTCATTTCTGGACTGGCAAACTCAAGCCATACCGGGGAAGTTTAGTTGCCTAAGCCCCTCATAGAGCACAATCGCTACCGAATTTGAGAGATTCAAAGAACGAAGCCCTTCTCCCATCGGCAAACGCAGTCGGGATTCAGGATATTTTTCATGGACAAATGCTGGCAACCCCGTCGTTTCCTTCCCGAATATTAAATAGTCCTCTGCCTTGTAATCCACCTCTGTATAACGTTTGTCCGCAAATTTCGTATAAAAAAAACACCTAGCGCGCGCTTCTACCGCTTCCTGAATGACCTCCTCTAAGCTAGCATGGAGCCTCACATCAACTAAGTGCCAATAATCCAGACCCGCCCGTTTCAGCGCGCGATCATCAATGCGAAACCCTAGAGGCTCAACTAGGTGCAACGTAGTACTTGTTGCTGCACAGGTGCGAGCCACGTTGCCTGTGTTGGGTGGGATTTGCGGTTCAAATAAGACAATATGCATATATGGACACCTCTACGCAGTAAAATTGGTGATACTCTCAGATTATGATACACTAATTTTGAACCAAGGTTTTATACAGCGAAACATCCCTCTTGAGGTGAAACGAAATGGCAGATAATCAGGATGTAGTCTTGCAAGACAAAGGCACCGTGAGAGCCGTTGACCGCGCGCTTGACGTTCTCCTTTGCTTTCGAACGAAAGACGAACTGGGGTTAACAGAAATCAGCAAAATGATCGGTTTGCACAAGAGCACCGTTCACCGCCTGCTCGCCACGCTGGAAATCCGCGGTTTTGTGCGCAGAGAACAGTCAGATCGGTATCGAATTGGCTGGAGCATACTTGAACTTACCAGTGGCATTTATCGATCAGGTGATTTTTCCACTGTGGTATTCCCCGAAATGACTGCCCTACGCGATCGCATCGGCGAGACGATCAGCCTTTATGTGCGCTCGGGATTTGAACGCATACGCATACAAGCCGTTGAAGGCGTCCATGCGGTCAGACGCGTTGCCAACATTGGTTTGCGTTTTCCGCTGCATATCGGTGCCTCAGGCAAAGTGTTGCTCGCCTTTTGCAATGAACCGCTACTGGATCAAATGGAGGCAACAGGCACCCTGCCCGAACACTTTGATAAAGCAGAATTCGAGCACCAACTAGATGACATCCGCAAGCGTGGCTATGCGGTCACCTTTGAAGAACGAGAAGCCGGCGCAGCGGCAGTAGCGGCTCCCATTATCGACCGTCATAATCAAGTGTCTGCCGCGCTGTCTATTTCCGGTCCAGTAGATCGATTTACGGACGATAACTTGGAACCCTTTATTGTGGCATGTGTAGAAAGTGCAAATTTAATCGGAAAAGTATTTCCCTTTTGACACTAACTGAATAAGATAGGGCAGGTGATTACTATGGATAAAAGACCACTGCCCCCATGGCTCAAACAACTTTGGGATGAATTAACCATTCCGCCAGCCATCTTGCGAAATTCTTCTACACCTGCAGCTACTTCTGCCAATGCGCGTCCCAACGCTGCGCCGCGCGAACAGGAAGCATTCTCTGACGAGCCTTCCGAAAGTCCGACAGACCCTGATGACATCCAGAAAAAACCGCGTCACTCCGCAAAGCAGGCAGAACGACTCACGCGCCAATACTTTACCCCTAAGCGCGTTGGCAAAACAGTCAGCAAACCGCGTCGAAAACTTCCGCAAAAGACCAAACACAAGAAAAAAAATGTCTATAACCAAGCAGACATCATCACTGCTGCTCGCAATTCGCCTGAAGCTGTTGCCCCCAAACGGACGGAGAAAGCAAAAAGTCACCGCCCCGATGAATCCATTATTTCCCAATTATCTACCAAGATTGTTTCAACAGAACCAAAAAACGGAATATGGATGTTGCGCACTGATGAAGGGAAAACTTACGCCTTGAAAGAAGCGCATGTGCCGCTACAGCGGTTGCGCTGGCTCGCAGAAGTCTGTGACGAACTTTCGCACCGGGGGTTCCAGCTTGTTCCTCACTTTTTGAAAACCAGCACTGGGGAACCCTTTATTTTTGACGGTGAATCATTGTACTATGCCTACGATTGGATGCCAGGCAATCCTCTGCGCTACGAATCCATGCGCCAGTTAGGAGACGCAGCGAGATCGCTTGCGAAATTTCACATGGAAACACGTCAATTGCCCCCCATGCGAATCACCATGAAGCCCTATCCGCTAATGGCAGACGTGCTGCACAAACAGCAGGAACTAATTACCTTATCAGAAAAACTCAGTGCTACCACTTTTTCTGACGAATATGACCACTTATTTAAAAGTCAATTAAAATCCGCGCTTGAACAAGGGGAAGGTGCACTAGCCATACTCAAGCTGCCGGAAGTGGAAGAGTTAATACAAAACCACGACAACGGCCTTTGTCATCTCGACGCAACAGCGCAAAACCTGATCGTACACCCGAGTGGCTATGTGCAGCTCATCGACCTAGAACTGATGAATCCCGCGCCGCGCGTGGTGGATCTTAGCCATCTATTACGCAGAGCCATGCAGGCAAAGGGGACATGGTCCAGTGAAATCGCCATTATCCCTATTGTCGCTTACAATCGCACCGAGCCATTGCGCCAAAGTGAATACTTGCTCTTGGAAGCACTGCTCACTTTCCCCTATCGGCTGCACCGTTTGCAAAAAAGTCATTATGGATCAGCGGCGCAAGATCAAAAGGCTTCGCAGACCCAACTTCAACAACTGAAAAAAACGATCCTGCTTGAATCCGAGCGCCAAACATTCTTGCATTCCTATACACGCCAAGTGACGCGGCGTATGTGGTCTGCCAACTAGAGATCCTGTGCCCAGCGCATTTCTTGCCTTGCTGTCTCTTCGCTTTCTGCTTGCCAAGCCAGATGCACCGCATGGCGGCTATGCTCAGGATTCAGACGTTGCAATGCCCAAGCAGCTGTACCTCGAATCTCCGAACGGGGATCGCCTAGAAGCTCGATCAGTTCAGGCACCGCCGACTGATCATTGGCATTGGCTAACGCAATGATGGCATTGCGGCGAATCACCTGATGACCGCGCCAAGCAGCGGCAGTATGCCCGTATCGCTCCTTAAACTGGCGACCACTGAGCTGCAAAAGAGCTTTTAGGTCAGGAAAACTAAGCGCAGGATCAGGGTCAAATACATTTACCATGCTGACAAGCGTAGCGCGATTTTTGGGGCAGACCGTTTGACAAGTGTCGCAGCCCCAGATGCGCCTACCTAATTTCGTTCGATAAGTTTCTGGGATCATGCCTTTTATTTGCGTGATCCCGGAAAGACATTTTTTTCCGTCTAGCACACCATCATCGACCAGCGCGCTCGTGGGACACGCCTGCATACACAAAGTACACGTACCACAATCGTCCATTACAAGTTCATTGACCGGGGCAGGTGCCACCGTCACATCCACTAAAAGGGCACCCAAAAATACATAAGAACCGTATTCCTTCGTGATGAGCATTGCGCTTTTCCCCATCCAGCCAATCCCGGCACGCAGTGCCACCGCGCGATCCACTAGCGGAGAAGTGTCAACACAGACAAGCGACTGTACTTCGCGCCCGGCAATATTAGCGATCTGACTCGCCAACCGTTGCAACTGTGTTTTCATCACCAAATGATAGTCTTGTCCCCACGCATAACGAGAGACAATTCCCGAACGCCCTTGAGGGTGTGGCAACTGACGACCTTTTTTCGTCTGGTATGGCACCGCTACTGCAATGATTGATTTCGCATCAGGCAAAAGCGCCCGTGGTTCCCAACGAAGTGCGGACATAGGGTGCTCAAAACCGGTAGCTCGACCCTCTTGGTAATAGCGCTCCAAAAAAGGGATCAGCGTATGAAATGGTTCCGCCGTAGTGACGCCATACTTTACCAAACCAACTGACCTCGCCGCGGATTCCAATGCTGACCAAGTTACATCATAAGCGTTATTCATCTTCACCCTGATTTTTTAGGGACTGCTGCCCGCGCAAGCGCATCACAGCGCTCATTATAATGGTGACCGCTATGACCTTTCACCTTTTGCAAAGAAAGCTGATGCCTGTCCATTTCTGCGAGTAGTGCTTCCCAAAGGTCGCGGTTTTTCACAGGCTCTCCCTTGCTGTTCTTCCAACCATTCTTTCTCCAATTAACATACCATTTCTTTTCCAACGCATTGATGAAATAAGCAGAATCACTGTAAACTTTCACCTTACAAGGCCTGCTTAAGGCCTTTAATCCCTGAATCACCGCCTGCAACTCCATCCGTTGGTTGGTGGTGTCTGGCTCACCACCCGCAAGTTCCTTTTCCTTGTCCCCGACAACAAGGATGACCCCCCAACCACCAGGACCAGGATTGCCGCTACAGGCACCATCTGTATACAATTCAACTTCTGTGAGGTGTAGCGTGAAATCAGTCAATCGAAAATGTCCTGAAGATTGATCGCTAACCCCGCAACGGTGCTTACATTGACCGTATCGTCCCTGTTGTAGACCGTTGGGAACACATGGTCTACACTCGCAAACAGATAAATTTCAACAGTCTGATTGTACGGATCCACGATCCAACACTCGCGCAAGCCAGCCCTTTTATAGGCCATTAATTTTGTAGTCTTGTCTTTTTTTGCCGTTCGTGGCGATAGGACTTCAACCACCATGTCAGGGGCACCAACACAACCTTTGCGCTGGATTTTATTAGGATCGCAAATGATAGTAATATCCGGTTGAACACAGTCTCCTGCTTCCTCCCCATCCAGATACACATCAAATGGAGCTACAAAACTCTCACATTCTCTCCCTTTCAAATATCCGCTGATGTCCCGTATCAGTCTGGTCACAACCCTTTGGTGTTCTGCCGATGGTGATGGGGTCATGTCGTAGATCACGCCAGCAATTCGTTCCCACCTGACAAACTCCTCAGGATCAATTTGTTCTGGTTTCATAATAAACTCCGCGCCCCGATTCACTTTTTCTTCTATGATACGATGTTTTCGTTCACTTTGCACGCGATGGCCAACATGGTAGGGGAAAGTTATTTCCATGGTTCTCTTTAGTCCCTATTCGCATTTTTTTCGCGCATTTTTTTCGCGCATTTCTATCCGCCAAAAACTTGAAAGTAAAAGAACACCACCGCGCCGACTCCTCCAAGACCAGCCAACACTAAACTGCTTATCGCCGCACTAACGTACTTGTTGTTCCATAAGTAACGTGCAAAATTGACAGTGTACGCTACCACCCAAGCTGGGATCAATAACAGTCCCATCCATTCTATAATGCGCATCATCCTCGCCCCTTTCTATTATAAAAGTACACGAACGCCACCACCATCAGTGGAAATAAAATGGTGATGATCCCTCCATACGTTTCATAAATGCTACCTGCTAATCCCAACACCGTTGGAAGATCAGGCGGCAAAAAAGTAAGAATAAATAAAATCAGTGCGAAAATAAACAACAGTGGACGATAAATAGGCATTTTTTGAGCATAGGCAAAAAGATAGGCAGTCAGCCACAAGCCAAGCCCCATTTTAATGACTGCCGCGGACGTCCACAAAAACACAAATACAGCCTCAAGTCTTTGGATAAATCGGCTAACATAGATCACGCGCGAGAGTTGATAAATGGGATAAGTCATTTTATCCGCTACTGGAAATGTAAATGAACCTAATAACACCATCACAAACGCACTGACCAGCAAAGAACTGGCAATGATACTATATATCCCTGCTTTTGTGCGCATTGATTCCTTGCGAAGTGCTGGAGCCAAAAGTAAAAGCAGCAACACTTGAAAATAGGTACTGGTATTAAGCACCCCATATTCAGCAATGTTTTTCATGCCATTGCCCCAGATTGGTAGCAACTGAACTGCTTGAACCCATGACAGCGGCAAAACCAGCAGCAAAATTGTACCCGCAATGAAAAAATACATAAACATCAGCGCGGTTCTAGAAATCGCTTCAATTCCCTTGGAACTGAGATACACCACCGTAAGCAGAAATGTCAGCGCGATAATGAGGGGTGGCGTATTAGGAAGCACAGTGGCCACAATCGCTTCTGTAAATTCTCGCAGAATCAAAGATGTCTGCAAGAGTATAAAGACAGACAACACCACAAGCCCTACGCTAATAACCGGAAAAGGTACAAATGCAGCAAGTGAATCGACTATATTCAGACTACCGGTTTTTTTTAACATCCAATCAATCCCTAACCACACCGCCAACACCACAGCGCCAGTGAATAGGGGGATCATCCATCCTGCGGTGGCACCTTCCGTAATGATGCGGGCAGGATAGCTCAAAAACACATCTGATACGGAGTAAATGATCAATAAGGCCGTTAATTCAGGGGCACCCAAACGCCCGATTCGAAATGACGGTAATCGTTTTTTTGTCATTAGGATTTCCCTTTAGGATTACGTAATCCTAGTTTGCGCGGTGATCCTAAACGAATCACATTTTTCGATCCATAAGCTTCAGGTCGTCTGACCAATTCAAATGCAGGATGCCGCCAAATAATATCTGAGGAAGAGCGCCCTTTGGGTGAAAGTGGAGCAAGCATCGGAACCCCCAGACTATTTAACGAAACAATATGCGTAAGCAACACCATTAACCCGAGACAAATACCGTAAAAACCAAATAGCGAAGCCGCGATAATATACCAAAAACGCAGCACGCGAACGGAAAAACCCAGATTATAATCAGGAATCGTAAATGATCCTAAAGCAGTGACCGACACCACAATGATTAGTAGTGGGCTAATAATACCCGCTGCCACCGCTGCTTGACCCAGTATCAGCGCGCCCACAATACCTATAGTCGGACCAATGATAGATGGGATTCGTATGCCTGCCTCGCGAATAAGTTCAAGCGAAAACTCCATAACTAGCACCTCAAAAACCACCGGAAATGGCACTCTCTCTCGAGATGCGGCAATGGCAAGCATTAATTCAGTTGGTAACATTTCTGGATGAAAATTAGTAACGGCAATGTAAAACGCAGGAAGCAATAGCCCGATACCCATCGCTAAGTACCGAATGGTACGAATAAAGGCACCAAATGGCCAGCGTAGATAGGCGTCTTCTGGAGCCTGCAGCAACGACCAGAGAAAAATCGGGGCTAAAAGAACATAGGGAGAATGCCCCACCAAAATGGCCACTTGCCCTTCAGTTAATCCATAGGTCACGCGGTCAGGTCGCTCTGTCGCTAGAAAACGTGGAATAACGCCAAGCGGCGGATCTTCAATCAGTTGTTCAAGCATTCCTGAATCCGGCAGGTAATCCACATCTAGATTCCCTATCCTTTTTAACACTTCATTCACCAGTTTGGGATTGGCAATATCCTTCAAATACATCACTGCCACATCTGTACGCGCTAACTTACCCACCTGAACTATTTTCGTAATTAACTTAGGGCTACGCAACCGCGCACGAATCAATCCAGTATTGGAACGAAAGTTTTCAGTAAAGGCATCATGAGGACCCCTAACCACTGCCTCTGTCTGTGATACAGACACTTGCCGATGCTCCCACCCCTTTGTTTCCACTGAAATTGCCTTGTCTACTCCTTCTATCAACACCACCGTGCTGCCTGCCAGCACGTTTTGCATAACACCATCCCAAGTGTCAAGTTCCATAATTTGATTACCAGGCAAAAGTGCCTCCTTCACCCAATCCACCAACTTCATATCAGGTTGATCCGCATCTAGATTGGTTAATATCATGAGTGGTTCCAACAAATTATTATTAATGATGGCTTTATCCACCAATCCATCAACAAAAACAGCCAAAAACGTGACAACATGCGGCCCGCCCAAACGAAATTCACGCAATACGATGTCCGCATTTTCAGGCAAATAAAATAGTTGTTCTAATGTATACCGATTACTACGCATATCTACTGAAATAAACTTGGGCATGGTAAATTTTCGTTGCACCTGATGTGTATGATGTGTATATCCAGGTGTTGGTGTTAAGGATCGAGATAATCTAACCCTTTTCCCTCCCTTAGGCTGATTTCCCCCTTCTGCTGTATTCCCTTCTTCTCCTAATTTGAATTCAAAATCTAACGTGCTTTCCTTAATATCAATAAGATTACTCCATTTTTTCCACCGCACGTTCCAATTCCTCCATCTGTTACTTGAACCTATCATCAATATGCCAATTTTCAGCGGTCAATATGCGCCAAAAAGTTGCATGATGATCAACTCACAGGTTAGGATGTACAAAGAAAGGGGGGCACAAAAATGAAATTAAATCGAATGCGAAATCTTGCTCTACTTTTGATATTGCTGGCATTCATCATTATGTACGCCAGCACCTTAGGCAACTTGTCTCCCGCTACGAAGATTTTAATTCCTATTGGCCTGATCATCGGTATCCTAGTGGCCCTCATGGCAATGTTTCTTTATTTTCGAATTGGTACCATTTCCATGCGACTACCTAAAGTCGATTGCCCACATTGTGGCAAGACAGTCAAGCTGCTCGGGGAATCAGACCACTGCACGTATTGCAAAAAACCCCTTCGACTAGTCAAAGGGGATCAAGGCCATTATTTTGCGAAAGCAATAGATTAATTTTACTGAATGACTGTATTCATGACTGTATTCATGCTTGTTTTCGCGATGACTTAATTTGCGCCTTGAAATACTTGCAATAAGTGGCTAGGGCGCAAATCTCACACTTTGGTGAACGAGCGATACAGACTTGCCTTCCGTGAAAAATAAGCCAGTGATGCGCAGCACTCCATAATGCTTCAGGAATCCGATTCATGAGTTGCTGTTCGGTTTCAAGCACGTTATCGCTCATTGCAAGTCCCAAGCGATTAGATACCCTTTGCACATGCGTATCTACTGCAATCGCCGGAACACCAAACGCATTAGAAAGTAGCACGTTAGCTGTTTTTCGCCCGACGCCGGGAAGTGCCATCAATTCTTCTCGCGACTGTGGTACGATTCCTTGATGTTCGTCCACTAACAATCGAGCAGTTCCAATTAGATTTTTAGCTTTCATTCGAAAAAGGCCACACACTTCAATATCCTTTTCTACTTCTGATAAATCCGCCGCAGCCAGCACTTGCGGCGTGGGATACTTAGCAAACAATTGGGGCGTTATTTCGTTGACACGTTTATCAGTACACTGAGCTGAAAGAATGGTAGCCACCAAAAGCTCAAAGGGATTATGGTAATGAAGCGCACACTTCGCTTCAGGATATAGGTCTTCAAGTATGCGCAAGATTCCCTTTACATTGATCCTTGATAGCGCCATCGACATCACCTCTAGGCTTTATTAATTTGACTTTGATATCGATGCTTGCGTGCGTCTCGAACTCGCTCCGAATTACCCAGTCCGCGACGGAGCAAATCACGCAACATCGTTTCTTGATACTGAAAACAAGTCCCTCTGGGCACGGCAATATCAGGCGAAAGCGCGATAAATTCACCTGTGGCTATCGTATAGGTATGATCCAATTGCAATAGCTCCCCGTGTACGTGAATTTCAACCACATGTTCAAGATGCGGATTTTGCGCATCATTTTCTACAAACACAGTAGCGCCCGATACGTGTATCTGCCCAATAGTGGATCCACGAAATCCAAAACCATACCCACGTTTGTCAGCAAGTTCAGGGCGTAAGCCTTGGCTGATTAATTTCCACAACAGATCCCCTTTTGCTTCCATCGTGACTACACGCATAGGTGTTGCACAAACATTGAGCAAGTCCCTTCTCAAGATCTCGCCTGTTGGTAATTCCCCAGTAATCATTCCGCCATTGATAATGGCGACATCAGCTTGAAATTCCAACCGCATCTGATCACAAAGCAAATTAACGATTTCAGATTCGCCATGTTGTTGGTGAGTAAGCGGGGGAGTCACGGAAGCAATGGGTGCATCAAGCCAAACAGCCACTTGATTTTGTGCGCGATCAATAATTTCCATTACACCCGAATCCATCACGTCATCGTCATTGACAACAATTAGTTCTGCTGCTGCGCTTTGCAATAGCTGATCTTCATCAATATCGAGCACTACATGACCCAACGCATGTGCATGTTTGCCCGCCTGAACAATCAGCGTCTTGCCAACGTGAAGCCCCTGCTCAAGATACTGATGCGTATGCGAACCGACGATCAAGTTCACAGGCAATCCGTCTTGGGCTAGTTTTTCATCCACATGCAACCCCAAATGGGAAAGCAAAAACACTAACTGAGCACCTTGTTTGCGCATATCTTGTGCCACTTGCCATGCGATCGACACAGGATCATCTGCAACGATTCCCAAATTATCGAACAGTTTTTCATAGCGTACAGTAACGCCAAACACTCCAATTTTAAGTTTGCCTAATTGATAGATAAATCCGCCTGTCAAATTCTTCTCTGAACCGGGAAAGTGCAAGTTGGAACAATACAAAGGTGCGTGGATGCGCTGTGTCAAGTCAGCCCAGACATGCTGATCAATTGTCACCGTTTCATTATTTCCAAGCACCCAACCATCGTACGGCAGAGAGCCCAAAATATCCGCATTAATGCGCCCGTTTGTGGCTAAACTGAGGGGGTTAGATAAATCCGCATGATCACCGAGGTCAAAAGAGAAAACTGATTCCCCTCTTGCAATCCACTTTTCACGAAGCATTTTTAATTTATATGCGATTCTGGCAAAGCCATCAAAAGCACTATGAACATCATTGGTGTGCAAAATATGCAACCGCAATGGTCTCTCACTCCGAACCGCTTATTTCTAATACATCAGCAACGGGCTTGAGCGCATTAATCACAAAATCAATGTGCTCATCCAGCGGAACCCCCAACTCCTCCGCACCCTTATATACCTCTTCTCTAT
Organism: Bacillota bacterium; assembly: GCA_021846145.1. The sequence goes on along the minus strand of JAJZCJ010000005.1, from coordinate 16,221 downwards.
TCACACCGCGCGCAAACGCCTTGTCTTTCAACTTCTTCTTGACACTCTTCACGTCCACATCAAAAACACTCTTGCTCGGACGCACTAAAGCTACTGCTGTCACAAAACCACTCAGTTCATCACACGCAAACAGCACGCGCTCCATGGGTCTATCACGCTTCAGTCCATTATAATCCGCATGAGCTGAAATCGCGTAGACTACATGTTCCGGATACCCTTTATCACGTAAAATACGTGCTCCCACAATCGTGTGTTCTTCTGGCGTGGGATACTGTTCATAATCAAAATCATGTAATAATCCCACAACTCCCCACTCATCTGGGTCTGCCTCAAAACGTTGTGCGTAAGCCCTCATTGATGCTTCCACAGCAAAAGCGTGCTTAAGCAAATTCGGATTTTTAGTGTATTCCCTTAATAATTGCAATGCTTGCTCCCGATTAGTATAATCCAATGCTATTTCCTTCTTTCTCACCGCAAAAACGCTACAATCTAGCTAATTATTCATTTAGTACAAGCCATGATTTTAGTACTTCATCAGGATTTTGCTTAAACCACGAATTCGTGTACACTTCATCACAGCCTAACGACTTCGCCTTATTGAGCAATTCTGCTTGTGAATGCGGCCCATATGCAATCACTTTACAGTTCATCGATTTGCATTCCTTGATCATCCATTCAAGTTCAGCACCTGCGGCTGTTAAATCCAGAATAACAAGTGCGGGATGAACTTGATTCAGTCGCTCCTTAAAATCGTGACTGCTGGATGCAAAAGACAATGTGATTTCCGTCTTTGCAGCAGTCTCACGCAAATCTACCGCAAACATCTGATCAGACACATAGGCCAATACTGCTTCTCCAACCATAAATATCCCTCCGCAACTGTTGTTGTTTTATGGTAAGTGTATCATATTGACAAAGTCAGCGCACACCACCTTCTCTTTTTATATGTACTGAGATTATAATTGAGAAAGGAGGTGGCCTATGATTGAACATATCGTGCTGTTTAAGTGGAAAGAAGATGTACAAAAAGAAGAAGTGAATGATCTACTTCACGAATTATCAGAACTAAAAAACAAGATTCCTGGTATTGTAAGTTATAAAATTGGTCACAACTTGTCTACTCGCAGTCAAGGTTACGGTGCTGGAATTACTTCCACATTCATCGATCAATCTAGTCTCGATGCTTATATCCCGCACCCTGAACATCAGAAGGTATACACTAAGCTTATACAAAAAGTGGATAATTTATTAGTAGTGGATTTTCAGGATATTATGGAATAGTCGCACTACTTCCATCTCTCCATGCACTACTCTCTTCTATAAACATACCTTGAAAATGAGAAGATAATTGTATGTATCTTTCTTCCATTTTTCGGATATAAAGAGAGTATCAATGCTTGGAGGGAGTACAGCATGGAGTTGATGGAACGGTGGGCTTCTCGGTCTGACGCGTGGACGCCCGAAGATGATGTAACTTTAGCAGAACTCGTACTACAACACATTCGCGAAGGTAGCACACAGCTCGTAGCATTTGAAGAAGCCGCCAATTTACTAGGACGGACTGCAGCAGCGTGCGGCTATCGATGGAACGGAGTCGTACGCAGGCACTATGATGACGCAGTGAAAGATGCGAAGTCAATACGCAGAAAAACACTCGAAATCAAGCGGCACCGCAGACCTAGTAGAACCGCGATTGCATTTGGTGGAGAAAAGGAACTGACCTTTGATCTACTAATTCGTGGGTTACGGGACTTCGAACGACGCTATCAAGAAATGCACGAAAAACTGTACCGTTTACAAAGACAAAATCAAGAACTAGAAGGAAAATTTCATGACGTTCCATTACAAAGAAACGAATTAGGTTCGGCCATTACTACACCAGCACAATTAGAGGCTGACTCCAAAGCGCTTTTGGAGATTTTAGAGCGCGCCAAACAATGGATGAACACTAATCCCGTAGACAAAAGTTTGGAATCAATCGAATATGCCCCTCAGCACACAGATTAAGAGTGTACAACGCACGCTCGTGGGTCAAAGAATGAACAAGCACCTTTGACCCGCCATCTGTTTCTCGATTAATTGTCATTCAGATGATCATCAGAAAACATGTAATGGTTAGAAAAAACCCCTTTTTGCGTACGCACCTGTCGTTTTAATTCAGATAAATCTGATTTTACGCGCATTTTTAACTCTTCTGGGTAATGATAAATACGTGAATTTGCCTCAAATTCATTTTGATCCACAACGCGTAATCTACGCATTTTATCGACGAGCAAATCCAGATCCATATCTATAAAACTGACGGTTTTATATTTTTCACTAATTTGAGCAACCGTACAACTATTGCAATAATATTCGTTGTCATGATCTTTTCGTAACACCATCACTTGATAATGCTTTCCTTCATAAAAACAAGCCACCACGTCATAGGGGCTTGACCATTCCTTCCCATTTGCCTCCAGCACGGTAGAGTGTGCAGGAATTGTCATCATTAAATCAGGGGTAAATTCATCGCGGTTCACTGACAATAGCTTCAAAGGCAAAGCACATGTCCACGTACGATGAATCTTGCCATCATACTTGAGACTTTCAATTTTCCAGCAATCACTTCCCGTGATCATCCAAACATCTCCGTTTTACAAGTCCTCTTTTGACTCCTTTGCAATTCGTACTGGCAGAATATCAGAAAATATATCAGCCCGCATTAACGAACGCAATGCAATAATCATCATCGGACCAAACAACAATCCCAAAATCCCCATACTAGCTAGGCCAATGTACATACCAATCAATGTCGGGAAGGTGCCTAATCCCATATTGGAAGCTAACAATTTAGGTTCAATGATGTGTCTAATCATCGAAGCAATTGCCTGTAGCAAAAGTATTTTAATTGCCAGTATGTAATTTCCCATCACCAAAGCGCCCAGCGCCCAAGGGAATGTAATGAGCCCGGAACCGACAATAGGCACCCAACCAGTTAACCCAATAGCGGTGCCCATAATAAGGGAATATCCAATGCGCATGATGGCAAGTCCAACAATTCCCACAACAACGGTTACCACGATGAGAACCAATTGTGCACGAATCAACCCAGAGAGCGCACGACTCACATCGGTCACTACAATGCGTAGTTTCGGTGCCCATCCAGGTGGCAATAATCGACGAGTAAACGCAAGCAGCGAATCTCTTTCTGCCATAATAAAATAACTTGATATGATAGAAATCACTAATACAACAATAAAACCGGGTAATAATGCAACATCTGTAAACACCCCGGTCAATAGACTGACCACAAAAAGTCTCACCTGATCTACGGCTGAATTCGTGGTGCCTTGTACGGCTGAAATCATTTTTGATGGCAAGTGTGCGTATGCAGACATCCCCTGTTGGATCGCGCCCTCCGCCAGTATTCTCCATTTGAGAAAATAATGAGGTAGTACGGTGCCAAGATTAACAGCTTCCTCAGTTCCACGAACCGCAAGAAATATGATCACGGCAACCAACCCGCCGATCACGGTAACCTCTGCGAGCACAATAGAAGCACTTCTTGACAACCCTTTTTTTTCTAACCATTTGACCAAAGGTAACAGCACGACAGCAATGATAAAGCCAACTATAAATGGTAAAATATAGTACAATACTTTAGCAACAGCAAAGAAAAATAAAAACATCAAAACAATAATAGCCACCACTTCTAACAGCCTAAAATAATAGGCTCTCATTGCAGCGCGATCATTATTCATGTGTATCCCTGCCCTCCTGAAACACACCAATCACAACATGGACTCACTAGCTGATTGCGCCCTCTTTTGTAACACACGTTCCTGCAGCGCACGACGATACACGATGATTTGACGTTCAGCCGCATTGCCGTCATGTTGAACAATGCTGTCATACAGCGAACGATGGACAGTGATAATAAGTTCTGTCACTTCTTTGTCTTCCGAAAAAAGCTGCAGCGAACTAGCCAGCAGTGGGTAAAAGGTTCTCAACAAGTTGATGGCAATGGAATTGCCAGAAGCCTCAGCAAGCACACCATGAAATTGACGCTCGGCCATAATAAGCGAAGAGAATGATTCACTGCCTGTCTCCATCAAAAAAAGATATTCAGCCAATTCGCGAACCTGTTTGTCACTGCGACGGACGGAAGCCACTCCTACCACTCCACGTTCTAGCCATAGCCCCACTTCAAGCAGTGAGTAAAGCTCAGAACCTCCTAACAGCAACGCAGCTTGAATAGGCGGCATAATGGCATCAAGCGTCAAGGTTTTTACATACGTGCCATCCCCGTGGCGCAATTCCAGAATACCTGTGCCCACCATTAAACTGCACGCTTCGCGCATCACTGCCTTAGAAACTGAAAAACGCGTGGCAAGTTCTAGGATAGAGGGTAATTTCTGCCCTGATACCCACTCCCCACGCAATATTGCATTTTCTATTTTTTTAGCCACTTCAAAATACAACGCTTTCTTTGCCATGACAACCGTTCCTGACTGGTGCTAAAATTCTGACTAGTTCCTCGTTCTGACGTTAAGCCCAAATAACCGAAGTATGAACAGGAACAGATTAACAAAATCCAAGTACAATTTAAGCACCACCATCGGCACCTGTTCTGCAGTAACGCCGTAACGCGTCAATCGATTGACATCAAATAATAAATACCCCACAAAGACGGCAATGCCTAAGTAGGTATATACGAAATCCAAAGTGGTGGAAAAAGGGATAAAGAAACTGAAAACACCAAGTCCTAGCAACACGATCAATCCCGCAAAAGCAAAATGTCCTAACCATCCGAAATCCAATGACTTGCGCGATCCCACAAAGGCAGTGACAGCAAACGCCGCAGACGTTACAATAAATGCCTCTTGCACAAGTTGCACACCAATGGTTTGCGTATAATAAGCGAGAATAGGAGTAAGTGTCACACCAGAAATGACGGCAAAAGTAAAAACAAATCCCCACCCCACCGCTCGTCTGCGACTGACAAAGGAAGCCACAAAAACCATTGCAATTTCAGCAAACATTAACAACATCGTAAGTGTAGGTGGAACATACTGGCCAACCACAGTACCCGCTGCCGCCGCCAACAAAGTTCCAAACAACCCTAGAAAAACTCGACTGCGCACAGCGCGCACTTCCTGATTGGAATAACCGTACATCAGTAAATTCCCCCTTTTCAATCATTCTGTTACACTTATTTTACAATGAATTGATGAAGCTGTCACGGACAGCATTTAGCATGAACTAGCGCGCAAATGTCGGGTAGCCACCATAAAGCTATCTCGCTCAGGCTGATAGCGGATAACGAGCTCATCGTCTCGCAACAACGTTTGCGTAAATGAATCAATGATAAATGCAATTCCGCCTACTGGCACATCACTATCTCGGTCTGATCGCTCGTCCAGAGCAATGGCAAAGTGCACGCCACCTCACCCCGGAGAAGCCTCCAAACGAACAAACAAATGCTCCGCATGTTCTGCTTGAATGATTTGCTTAATTCGCAGCGCGCTTTCATCGTCAATGACGATTTTAGGGACAGCCATTCCTGTCACTCCCCTCGCGTATCATTTATAATTTTAGAAAAAATTTGGCCAAACGCCATTCTTCGGCGCTCCTCTTGGTCAATCCAACGATAAGGCAAGTCCACCTCAAATGAATCAGTAATGCCAATATATACTTGCAATTTCCAAGTTAAATGTGAAAACACATGTGTGTATTCCCCAGCTTCGTAAAAATCATTTACTTGTGCCGCCCCTAGCTGCTGAGCAAGTAACATCGCCCCATCGCGCAAGCATGTGCCTGTCTGAGGTTGTTTGAAAGAAACGTGCGGCAATTCCCACAAATTCGCCAACAAGCCCTTGGCTGGACGTTTACGAACTAACCATTTTTGATCCGCCTGTAAGAATACCACGGCCAGATAATCTACCCTCGAAGATACAGCTTTCTGTCTCACAGGTAATTCAGCTTGTAACTTCATTCTAGCCGCAACACACGAAGAATATAAGGGGCATTGCTCGCACTGGGGAGACTTCGGTTTGCAAATCAGCGCACCTAACTCCATCATGGCTTGGTTAAAATCCGCCGCACGCTCCATCGGCATGAATTCCTGCAGGTGGGCTCGCACTCGCTTTTGCACCCGCGGCGAGAGCACATTGTCATTCATGCCAAAAAAACGTGCATATACGCGCAACACATTCCCATCCACGGCAGGTACAGGGACATCATATCCAATCGAGAGCACCGCACCTGCCGTATAATCCCCGACACCAGGGAGAGCGCGAAAATGTTCGTATGTCTCCGGCACACGCCCATCGTACTTAGCCGCTACTTCTTTGACCGCGGCATGGAGATGGCGGGCTCGGGAATAGTATCCCAACCCTTCCCACGACTTTAATACCTCATCTTCAGGCGCATTCGCCAGATCAAGCAACGTGGGAAACTTTCCTAAAAATCGTTCATAGTAGGGAATAACTGTCTCCACTTTGGTCTGTTGAAGCATCACCTCGGAGATCCAAATCTGGTACGGGTCACGCCCCTGTCGCCACGGCAACGCGCGACGCACCTGCATATACCAAGCTAAAATACTGTCTGTCCAATCCTGTTCCCCCGCCATTTGCTTCAAACTAGACGCTCAGGATTAAGCAATTCCAACTCAGGAATGACAAAGCGCCCGTTTTTGCGAATCAACCGATCATCAAACCAAACTTCTCCGCCGCCGTACTCAGGACGCTGAATCGCCACAAGATCCCAATGAATAGCAGAATGATTGCCGTTGTAAGCGTCATCATAACAATTGCCTGGCGTAAAATGAAAACTGCCATCAATCTTTTCATCAAATAAAATATCCTTCATCGGCTCTTTAATGTAAGGATTGAGTCCCAAACTGAACTCTCCCACATAGCGTGCCCCTTCATCCGTATCAAAAACCTGCTGAATTCGCTCCGTATCATTGGCAGTGGATTTGACGATTTTCCCATGTTCGAAATGCAACTCAATATTTTCAAATACATATCCTCGGTAAGGGGATGGCGTGTTAAAACGGATCACCCCATTAACAGAATCGCGCACAGGAGCCGTATACACTTCTCCGTCCGGAATATTCAGTTCACCTGCGCACGGTACGGCAGGAATGCCTTTGATGCTAAATGAAAGATCCGTACCAGGCCCCAGCAAATGAACCTTGTCCGTTTTTTCCATGAGATTTTTTAATACTTCCATGGCTCCCCTCATTTTGGCGTAATCAAGCGTACATACCTGATAATAGAAATCCTCAAAACTTTCCGTGCTCATGTTGGCTAATTGTGCCATTGAGGCATTAGGATAACGCAGTACCACCCAGCGCGTTCCCTTTACCCGCGCCTCCGAATGTACTGGCGTCCCGTAATGAGCATCAAACAACGCCATTTTATCACTTGGCACATCTGCATACTCACTAATGTTGTCATTACCACGCAGACCCACATAGCAGTCCATGGCTTCCATTAGGCTCCGATCATACTTTGCAGCCATTGCAAATTGTTCTGCATTACCGCCTTTAAGCCAAGAACGCCATACATTTTGGTCACGAACTTGAACGAACGGTATGGCACCTGCCTCGTATGCCGCTTCAACGATTTTTTTGCCTAGATCTGTAGAAGGACCAAACATTTCAATTAAAATTTTATCGCCTTTTTTCGCCTTTACTGAATAATTAACGATGAGTTGTGCTAATTGTTCCGCGCGTGGATCTTTCACGATGATTTCGCCTCCCATTAGTACCATAGCAAAGTATTTACGGAATTTCTAGGCTTGTATGCTCAGCCTCACATTGCACAACCTAACGCGAGAGGGGGTGACAAGCCATGATGACATTATGGCAAAGCATGACCCGCAATTGGGGCAGACGCACGCCTAATAAGGGCATGGGATTTTTCCCGGCAATGCTACTTGGTACTGGAATTGGTATTGCCGCAATTCAAATCATGCGAAACCAAAGTGTACGAAGAAACATCTTCTCACTTATTTTTCCCGGCAATCGGCAAATGCAACCAGCACGATGAACTTTTGTGGAAAAAGGTCACCACGACCTTTTTCCTTTTTACTATTGGCAATTAAATGTTCTTCGGTTATTATAATGTCATAACATTATAATGAGAGGACAAGAGACTCATGACGCAACTACGCGCCGGGTATCCGCTGTATTTACAAGTAAAAACATGGCTTCTCGAACGAATCGAATCAGGTGAATGGACTGAAGGCAGCCTCATTCCCAGTGAAAGTGAGCTTATTGCCACTCACAAGGTCTCTCGAACGACAATACGCCAAGCTCTTCAAGACTTGGTCGCCTCAGGGTATCTCGTGCGCAAGCAAGGACGCGGGACATTTGTAGCGAAAAGAGAGCAACTGTTCACCTCCTCTCCATTGTACGGATTTCGAGAAGAATTGGAGTTATACGGTCGATTGGCCAATATATGCAAGCTAACAATCCAGATTGAACCCGCATCACCCGATGTTGCCCTACACCTACGCATCCTTGCAGGCGCAGACGTTGTGAAAATTTCGCGGACGATCTGTGAAGAAGGGCAACCGATTATGGCCGATATCAGTTATTTACCTGAAGCCATTCAACCGTTGATTGATGAAAATTCACTGCGCAACGCAAGCATTTATTCTGTACTTGAGTCCCACGGCATCTCAATAGCCGCAGGCGAGCAAATGATCTCCGCGGTCAACGCCGACGAAGCCACGGCGTCAATGATCAATTGTCAACCTGGTGAAGCTGTCTTATACGTAGAACGAGTGACTAGGGACAAAAACGGACAACCCATCGAATATTCCATTGCCAAGTATCGACCCAAATTTTATGAATATCGCGTCCGATTAACGAGAAAACTTGAAAAGGAGGATGCCAATGAATAAGTTAAATAACCTCCCGTTGGCTTTTTTTAAAAACCGCCCAAATTACCCTTGGTACGTAGTCGGTACCGTATTTATAGGCGCGTTTATGGCGGCGTTAGACACTAGTATTATCACAGTAGCATTACCCAGCATTGCACACGAGTTCCATCAGTCAATCAGCGTAACAGCATGGGTAGCGCTCGCCTATTTGTTGACCCTAACTGCCCTGCTTGCGATTTTTGGACGAGTCGCTGACATCGTAGGTCGCAGACCGTTATATACACTAGGATTTACCGTTTTTATTATTGGCTCTGCCATATGTGGTGCATCTCCTAATTTAACAATTTTAATTATCGCTAGAATTTTACAAGCAATCGGTGCCGTACTTTTGCAGTCCAACAGCATTGCCATTGTCACTGCAGCCGTTCCATTAAGTTCCCGAGGCAAGGCGATCGGCATACAAGGTACCGCGCTAGCAGTCGGTCTATCACTGGGACCTACCATCGGCGGATTTCTAATTGGCACGTTTGGCTGGAGATCAATATTTTACGTTAACGTGCCAGTGGGAATTATCGGCACGTTGCTGGCAGCCATGATTTTGCCGCGCGACATTTTGAAGAAACCCGAGATCAAGCGTCCCTTTGACTTTGTAGGCGCTTTTTTGATTGCAGTTAGCCTTGTTTTTCTGCTTTTTGGTATCAACCAAGGCAACGAACGTGGCTGGGCTTCTCCAGTCATCATCATCTCGATCGCACTTGGCATTATTTTAATTTTTGGATTTTATTTACAAGAAAAAAAACATCCTGCCCCCATCATTGACTTCTCCCTTTTTAAGATTACTAACTTAACATGGGGTAACCTTTCAGGGGCCATCACTTATGCCGTGATGTATGGAGTCCTATTTATCATCCCGTATTATCTTGAAGAAGCGTTACATTTATCCTCCGCTCACTCAGGATTGTTGACTTCTCCATTGCCACTTGGCATGATGATGCTCGCACCTATTGCCGGGCGGATCGCAGACCGTTTAGGAGAAAAAATCCCCACCATGGCGGGAGCCATACTAATGTTAATTGGCGTCTTTTGTTTAGTGTTTTTAACGCCAACTTCTTCCTTTATCTTAATGATCATTCTGCTATTCGTTATCGGTGTCGGAATGGGTATTTTCACCCCTCCAAACAACAGTTCAGTCATGGGTAGCACACCCCATGAATCACTTGGCGTGTCATCTGGCATGCTAAACATGTCTCGATCACTTGGACAGAGCGCCGGAATCGCACTAGCATTCGCTATTTTCCAGGGAATTACTATTATTTTCGGCTTCACATTAAATAGCGCCCCTATACACGTACTGGTGAGCGCATTTCACACGACAATTATCAGTCTGGCCATACTAAGTATCTTGGCCGTGCTAATATCCATTTTCCGATCTTCAAACAGCACACGTAACGACGGGGAACATCATTCACAAAACATGGCTGAATTTACTTTAGAATAAATTCTTATTAACCTTGGTTTTTTGACAATGAATAACATTTAGGCTAGGATTAATAGGTTTAGTTCAGCTGTGGGGAGTGAGTGGACTTGCCGATATTTATGCTCCTCGGAAAAATTTTACTCATCATGATTATCCTCATTATTGTATCGCAGATTATCGTGATTATCAGTTCAGTAATTATGACTAGATTTCGCAGAAGGAGAGCACACTTATCTTTTGGCGAAGTAAGTGAACCTTTAGTCGATATTGACGAAAATAACTTGCAAATTTTCACGTATGGAATGGATTTATACTATGCGATGTTACATGACATTGAAGAAGCGAAAGAGTCCATTTGCTTAGAATCGTTTATTTGGAAAGGGGATACCATAGGTCACAGCTTCAAAGATGTCTTGACAAAAAAGGCGGATGAAGGAATTCCTGTTTACATCATTCTGGACGGTTTTGCTAATTTAGTCGTACCCAGATCATTTAAAGTGTTTTCAAATAAAATTCATGTACTGATATACCGATCTTGGCGTAGATTATTTGACGTGTTTGATCCTCGCCACTGGTCCCGTGATCATCGCAAGGTACTGGTAATTGATCGCAAGATCGGCTATACCGGAGGCTACAATATCGGCGATTTATACGGCGAAAAATGGCGCGATACACATATTCGTGCAGAAGGTACGATTGCACAAAATTTATATGTGTCCTTCACTAATTTTTGGAACAACCACGCCGGCAAACGAAGTTTTCCCTTAGATCCTGCACCAGCGTCCATCATTCCCCATATTCGTCTTTACGAAAATAACCCAGCTCAATTAACTTTTCCCATTCGTTCATTATATATTGATGCCATTGACTTAGCGAAAAGTCATGTGTTTCTGACGACACCTTATTTCATCCCTGATCGTTATGTGTTACATTCCTTATTGCGTGCAGCAAGTCGCGGGGTCAGCGTGCAGTTGTTGATACCAGAACGCTCCAACCACCTGCTCGCCGATTGGCTGGCACGCACGTTTTTCACAAGATGTCTGAAGCAAGGGGTGCGCGTATTCCTATACCAGAGATCGATGATTCACGCGAAAACGGCCACCATTGATGGAGAATGGACAACGATCGGAACTGCCAATCTTGACCGTTTGAGTTTAGTGGGGAACTACGAAATCAACGTCGAGTTTCTTGATCAACAAATGGCCTCTAGCATGGAAAGTATATTTCAAAACGATCTAACATACTGCAAAGAGTTGCAATTGGCAGAATGGGTGCATCGTCCGTTAGGACAAAAAATGGGAGAGCTTATACTCTCCCCGTTATGGCCGTTTTTGTAATAGATATTTATTACTTAGCTAAATACAGGTTCTACAAATGCTTCCAGCTTCTTTTTAGATGATTTGTCCACCTCAGCATGGAGACTGTTGCCATGCGAATCCATGGTCACAATGGCAGGAAATCCGTCCACTTCAAGGTGCCACATCGCTTCCGGAATGCCAAACTGCTCCAGAAAATCAACACCAGTCACTTGTGTAACTGATTTGGCATAAAATTGCGCCGCTCCGCCAATAGCATTAAGGTACACAGCACCATATTCCTCTAGTCCCGCCAGTGTTTTTGCGCCCATGCCACCTTTGCCGATGATTACCTTTAAGCCGAATTTTTTGATAATATCTGCCTGATAAGGTTCTTCCCTAGAACTAGTAGTTGGTCCCGCCGCTTTGACATGCCAACCCTGCTCGTCATTGAGCATCACCGGCCCACAGTGGTACAGCACGCCACCTTGCAAATCGACAGGCGACTCATTCGTCATCAGATACTTGTGCAGCGCATCTCGGCCAGTATGCATGGCTCCTGCGATGATGACCACATCCCCCACCTTCAATTGACGAATTTGCTCCTCTGAAATAGGTGCCTTTAACACCACCGCAGACTCACCGAACGAAGGCGTTTCCGATGTTGGCATTTTCACTTGCGCATCCTTGTACAGCCACGCCTTGCGCTCACCCGTTTGCCCGTCAAGCAACATGCCTTGGCGTCGGAATGCCCAGCAGTTATACGCCACTGAGACAAAAAAGCTTGCCGGAAGCCGGTTCTGAGCGCCGATCTTACATCCCAACAGCGTTACATTGCCGCCAAACCCCATCGTGCCAATGCCCAGCTGATTCGCCTTATCCATAATGTACGTTTCCAGTTCAGCCAACTCAGGGTTGGGATTCACATCGTCCATCTTGCGAAATAATTGCCCCTTGGCATGGTCATACCCAGTGGTGCGGTCACCGCCAATGGACACACCAATAAAGCCTGCGCTGCAACCTTGTCCCTGCGCCTGATAGACCGCGTGCAAGATGCATTTGCGCACCCCATCAAGATCACGCCCCGCCTTGCCAAGCCCATCGATCTCCATCGGCAAGCTGTATTGAATGTTCTTGTTCTCACAGCCTCCACCTTTAAGAATTAATTTTACTTCCACATCATCTTTTTCCCATTGATGAAAATGGATCACCGGAGTGCCCGGCCCAAGGTTGTCACCAGTGTTCTCACCAGTCAGCGAATCCACCGAATTGGTTCTCAACTTACCCAAATGGGTAGCTTCTGCCACCGCTTCTTTAATCTCTCGCTCCATCACCAGTTGATTTGCGCCCACTGGCGTATGCACAACAAATGTTGGCATGCCCGTATCCTGACAAATGGGACCTTGCAGTTCCTCTGCCATAATGACATTATCAAAAATAGTTCTCAACGCAATCGCCGCGCGAGAACCCGCCTCTTCACGAACCTGTGACGAAAGCAATGCCTTTCTTACGTCAGGAGGCAAGTTAGTTGACGTGTCTATGATTAATTCCAACATACTTTGCTTAAAGTTCTTCATCGTAAATCCCCCACTTTGTCATTAAATCAACTTCTGTAACCATACCAACCGTGACTCATACAAACACTCCTTTATTTTACTCTATCTCAAATTATTCTGCATTTGCCAACCAACAAATGTTGTCATTCAATGAGAGGGATAATTTCGATGGACAGGAGATACTATGTAAGTAACAGGAGGGATGTACATGAACAAATTTGCGCTAGTGTTAGTGATTATTGGCGCGCTAAACTGGTTGTTGGTTGGGTTATTTCGATTCGACCTGATCGCATCCATTTTTGGTGGCCCTGCCGCCATTTTGAGCCGTGTTGTGTATACCTTGGTGGGGTTGGCAGGCATTTACACCATTAGTTTACTCTTTAGCGATGTGCGCAGAGAAACATGACGATTTGGGGCAGGCTGTTCCTGTTTGAAATACAACAGCCTGCCTTTTTTTATTTTTTAGAGATAGGTTTTTGTGGACGAACCGGATAAGAAATATTACCTAATTGATAAAGTGGATTCCGAGAAAATAATCCTTTTAACCCCTTCCAACTAAATGGCACAATTGGCCACAAGTAAGGCACCGCCAGCGAACGAGTGCGATAAAGTACGATTAGCCAAGTCACGGTGGCAATCATCAGTCCTATGCCACCAAATGCCCACGCCATGACAATCATCCACAGTCTGGACACACGATTGGCCGTTCCCAACTCCCTAGACGATGTGGCGAATTGAGCAACTGCCGCTGTGCCGACAAAAAACAGCGTCTCTGGCGACAATAAATTCATCATCACCGCAAATTGACTAAACAGGATGGCAGCAAAGATACTGATGGCTGTTGCTAAAGTCGTCGGTGTATTGATCACTGATCGTTCAAACAAATCAACGACAATTTGAGTGATAAAAAACTGTAATCCGAGAGAAAGCGGCAATGGTTTGGAAGTCCCTAAAAACAGCAGTTGTTTTGGAAGATGATCATGTTCCGCAGCAAGCACAATAAAGATAGACGGTCCAAAAACAGAAAATAAAAATCCAAAAAATGAGGAGATTCGCATATAGAGTCCCACCACCGGATAGCTCTGATAATCGTCTGGATGGTGAATATGATGAAAAAGTGTGGTCGGGCCAATCATCACTTCTGGGGTAGTGTCTACTATGATGGCCACTTGTCCTTCCATTAACCCTGTAGCTGTCACATCTGGCCTTTCCGTATAACGAAATATGGGATATGGATTCCATTTTACTTGGCCAATCCATTCGGTCAATGCTTGGGACCCCATAGCTGCAATATCCATATTAAACGACTTTATTTTTTCCCTTATATCCCCTACCAGATCCATGTTAGTCACATCTTTGAGATATAATAGACTTACATCAGTTTGGGATCGGTTCCCGATTTGAAACAACTCTACACGCAGTCGCGGATCCCTCAAACGACGACGAACGAGCGCCACATTCATTAGCATTACTTCATTAAATCCGTCACGTGGTCCACGTACCACGCGCTCCACTTCCGGTTCTTGAATGCTTCTCATTGGATAGATACGAGTATCAATCATCACGGCTACCGCACTACCATCAATGAATAGAACTAGTGGGCCAGACAGAATAAACCGCACGGCATCTTTCATCTTGTCTACCGCTTGCACTTGAACAAACCCGACGGTGACAGTGAGATATTCTACCATTTCTTGCACCTCAAAAGGCTCATTGCCGCGCACCTGAAAAAATGTCCGAAGCGTTTGTTCCAAATTCTCTAGTATTAACACCATGTTCATGGTAAGAAAGAACCCGTTCGCTGTATACGCAGTCATTTTTTGGTCAGAAAACACAAAAGGTTTGGCGAGCATATCCCAACTCACACCGATACCTAGCAATTGTTTTAAGTATTCATCATTTTGTTCAAGTTGAGTAGCTATCTCAGGAAATGATTGTTCGGTATCATTGCTCATTCATCAACTCACCTCTTCTTGCAAAGTTTGCAACAAACACCAATTAACTATGCGCAATTAGGTTTAGTTTTCTTGGTAAAAGGTGAAACTTTTAATACGAATGATTCGTCTATACCTATGAGGGGTGCCAGCAAGGGGGCTAAGGGAATGAATTATCTAAAACGTTGGTTGGCAATATTGTCTATTCTCATTTTGTTTGCCAGCGTTGGCATTTCGGCGGTTGTACACGCCTCGCCTAATAACTTGATCCCTACTGGATGGCAGTTGCATACGATTGACCATCAAGTTACTTTTGCGTATCCCACAAACTTTGTTGCCGCAAATGATGGCTCCCCAAATGTGCAAATTGCCGGGGGCGCGTTACTGGATCCCACAAAAATGAACTATGAGCTATTGCTAGGGGTGGAAGTCAATCAGACTCCAAACATCACCGTTGATCAAGAAGCCGCACGCCTAATTCAAGCGTATGGACAACGTCAGTTAGTTGCTGATAGACCATCCATCCTAGGGCGCGAATTAGTGTTTCACCTTGCCAACCACACAAGCTACACCGTCATCTTATCTGCACTTGAAAAAGGATTGCGTGAAATACTTATTAACAATGAGCATTCAGATCCTCATTTTAACAATCTGATTCAATCGTTTCTTACCACCATACACAACTCATAATAATCCCACAAAATTGAACCTTGATGATTGTTATTGCGCGAGCATGCGTATAATGGTTTAATAAACACGTCCCAATTCCTAATCCAGGAGGCTTTTTTGGTTTGATTCCGAATTTTATCGTGGTGGGTGCATCAAGAGCGGGTACCAGCTATCTTGATCGTTTCCTGATTCAACACCCAGATATTTATTTACCTTCACGCGGAGAAGCTAACTTTTTTGCCACCTCTGATTTTCCATTTCTATTTAACGGACCAGGGGACGAAGGGATGAACACGGAAGTCATTCGCACATGGGATCGTTATGAAATGCTGTTTGATGAAGTGACACAAGAGCGAGCGATTGGTGAATCCTCCGTATTTTATTTGTATTACCCTGGTACAGCGAAGCGAATT
>JAJZCJ010000004.1 GCA_021846145.1 Bacillota bacterium | reverse complement strand
CTGTTCAGTATCATCCAGAAGCCAAACCAGGTCCAGACGATAGTGATTACCTGTTTGATGATTTTATGCAAATGATCGATTTATTTATGGAGGGGGGGAACCACGATGCCTAAGCGTGATGATATTGCATCGATCTTGGTCATTGGTTCTGGGCCGATTGTCATCGGTCAGGCGGCAGAGTTTGACTATGCAGGAACGCAAGCATGTCGGGCACTACGAGAAGAAGGGATGCGAGTCATTCTCGTCAATTCCAATCCCGCCACCATCATGACCGATCCGGAAATGGCTGATCGCGTGTATGTGGAACCGCTCACCAAAGATTTCTTGGCGCGCGTCATTCGCCAAGAAAAACCGCAAGGATTGCTAGCGACGCTCGGTGGCCAGACGGGTCTGAATTTGGCAGTCGAACTAGCAGAAGACGGTGTGTTAGATGAGGTGGGGGTTGAACTCCTAGGCACCTCCCTTACTTCGATACGGCAGGCAGAAGATCGCGAGCAGTTTCGCTCACTGATGGGTGAACTTGGTGAGCCTGTTCCAGAAAGTGCCATCGTCAACACATTCGAACAGGCGGAAGTGTTTTTGCAAAAAGTGGGACTCCCCGTGATCATTCGCCCTGCGTATACGCTCGGTGGTACTGGTGGAGGGATCGCGACGACGGTAGAAGAGTTTACGGCGATTGCGAATCTTGGCTTGTCACTGTCCCCAATTGGGCAGGTACTGATCGAACGCAGCATCGCAGGAATGAAAGAGATTGAGTATGAAGTGATGCGCGATCACGCCGACAACTGCATTGTCATTTGTAACATGGAAAATATCGATCCGGTGGGCATTCACACTGGTGACAGTATTGTTGTCGCACCTAGTCAGACATTGACTGACAGTGAGTACCAAATGTTGCGCGCTGCAAGCCTGCGCATTATTCGGGCGCTAAAAATTGAAGGCGGCTGCAACATTCAGTTTGCTTTAGATCCGCTTAGTGCACAGTACTACGTAATTGAAGTGAATCCCAGAGTTAGTCGTTCGAGTGCGCTTGCCTCTAAAGCTACGGGTTACCCGATTGCAAAAGTGGCTGCTAAGGTGGCACTTGGTTATACACTGGATGAGATTAAAAATCCGATCACCGAACAAACTTATGCTTGTTTTGAACCTGCGCTTGATTATGTGGTGACAAAAATACCGCGTTGGCCGTTTGATAAATTTAGCGCTGCCAATCGCTACTTAGGCACGCAGATGAAAGCCACCGGAGAAGTGATGGCACTCGGGAGAACGTTTGAAGAGTCGCTACTTAAAGCAGTCCGATCGCTAGAAATTGGCGTTGATTTTTTAGGACTCCCCACACTTGTCGACGAATCGGATGAAGTGTTGTGGCAACGGGTGAAAAAAGCGGACGATGAGCGCATGTTTGTGCTCTATGAATTAATTCGCCGCGGTGCTAGCACCGAAGTGTTGCACGAGGCCACCGCCATTGATCCATTTTTCCTGCGAAAATTTGCGCGCATTTATGCGCTGGAAGCACAACTTTCCCATGGTCTTGATGATGATCTTTTGTATCGCGCCAAGCGCTTTGGCTTCTCTGATCGCACGATTGGGGAGTTATCCGGGCTGTCAGAAGACATGGTGCTAGATTGGCGAGAACGAATTGGACTGCAACCTGTATACAAAATGGTAGACACTTGCGCGGCTGAATTTGAGGCGCAAACTCCTTATTATTACTCGACGTATGAAGAGGAGGATGAGTCTCGACCGACAGACGCAAAGAAAGTAGTGGTGCTTGGTTCAGGTCCGATTCGGATTGGGCAAGGCATTGAGTTTGATTACTGCTCTGTGCATGCGTCCCTCGCGCTGAAAAAGCACGGGTACGAGTCGATTGTGATCAACAACAATCCAGAAACTGTCTCCACCGACTTTGATATGTCCAGTCGCCTATACTTTGAGCCGTTGTATGTGGAAGATGTGTTAAACGTAATCGCTAAGGAAAATCCGCTGGGCGTCATCGTGCAATTTGGCGGACAAACGGCGATCAGTTTGGCAGGACCTTTGGCCAAAAGAGGCATCCCAATTTTAGGAACGACGGTGGAAGATATTGATCGCGCGGAAAATCGCGAACGGTTTGACGCATTGCTGTCTGAACTGGACATTTTGCGCCCTGAAGGCAAGGCGGTGACCGGGATGGATGAAGCGTTGCAGGCCGTGCGTGAGATCCAGTATCCAGTTCTGGTGCGTCCTTCTTATGTGCTTGGTGGGCGGGCAATGCAGATCGTCTATACGGATGATGAACTGCGCCGTTATATGCGTGAGGCGGCGTTGGTGTCAAAAGAGCATCCGGTGTTGATAGATCGCTATTTGCTAGGCGTTGAGGTGGAAGTGGACGCCATTTCCGACGGGGACACTGTGATTGTTCCTGGCATCATGGAGCATGTGGAGCGTGCGGGGGTTCACTCAGGCGACTCGATCGCCGTCTATCCGACACAATCAATCAGTGCGGATCACAAACAGCAAATGATCGACATCACTGTGCGCATTGCTCGCGGATTGCGCGTGGTTGGGCTACTGAACATCCAATTTGTCATTTATGAACAGCAAGTTTATGTGCTGGAAGTGAATCCACGCTCTTCGCGTACCGTGCCTTTTTTAAGTAAAGTGACAGGCGTGGCGATGGTCGATTTGGCGATGCACGCAGTGCTTGGTGGCAAATTGCAAGATCTTGGTTATCACACGGGACTGATCCCTGAAGTCGAATTGGTGTCGGTGAAGGTTCCTGTGTTCTCCTTTGCAAAGCTGCGCTCGCTGGACGTGACGTTAGGCCCAGAGATGAAATCGACAGGTGAAGTGATGGGGACAGATGTGACGTTTGCCAAAGCGTTGTATAAGGGCATGGTGGCCGCAGGATTCAAGTTCCCCACTCATGGGTCGATCATCACTACGATCGCTGATAAAGACAAGGCGGAAGCACTGCCCATTTTGCGTGGCTTAGCTTCACTTGGATTTCAGCTTTATGCGACAGAAGGCACCGCTGCGTTTCTCGCGCGATATGGGATTCATACACGTTTGGTGGATAAGATTTCTTCTGGCAACTCCGCGCTACTTGAGATGATTCGCCGCGGCGAGGCCACGCTTGTCATCAATACGTTGACGAGGGGCAAAAAGCCGGAGCGCGACGGCTTTCGCATCAGACGTGAGGCAGTCGAGCACGCCATTCCGTGCCTCACGTCCCTCGATACGGCCAAAGCGGTTTACGATGTCCTTTCTTCCATCAGTTTTTCGGCGTTTCCGCTCATGCGCTCGGAAGATCGGGGGAGTAACCTTGCCACAAGCTGAGATCATTTCACATGAAGAAATTGGCGAAAAGTTATTTAGAATGGTGTTGCAGGCACCAATTGATCTTAGGGAAAAAGGGTATACACCCGGACAATTCCTACATTTTCGCGTGAGTGACTCGTATGACTTTGTGTTGCGGCGTCCGATTTCTTTGTGTCTTGCCGATGAAACGAATAATCGCGTGACGGTCGTCTACCGGGTGCAAGGGGAAGGTACTCGGCGGATCGCAGAGAAAAAGCCGGGGGACATGATTGATGTGATTGGGCCGCTTGGCAAAGGTTTTCCGATTCATGAACAAGATGACCTTGTGTTGGTAGTGGGAGGCGGAATTGGCGTACCGCCATTGCTGGAACTGGCTCGCAAGTTAACGCAACAGGGAAAACATGTGATGGCAGTGCTTGGCTTTCAACGGGCGAGTCAGGTGATTCTTGTGGACGAATTTTCCGCTTACGCACAGGTTTATGTGGTGACTGATGATGGTTCGATGGGCGAGCAGGGCAAGGTGACAGATCTTTTTCATATAGAACGGCTCCGTGGTGTAAAACGATATTATGCGTGTGGGCCAACGCCAATGTTGCAGGCGGTACAGTCTGCGATGATGACGCATGTCATTCCGGGGTATCTGTCACTTGAGGAACGGATGGGTTGTGGCATCGGACTCTGCGCTGGGTGTGTGCACAAAGTGAAGCAAAATGATGAAATCAAACATCTGAAAACCTGTCGCGAAGGGCCTGTGTTTGCCGCGCAGGAGGTGGTGTTTTCATGACGTCCAAAGCGGTTGATCTGGCTGTTGAATTTTGTGGACTGACGCTAAAAAATCCGGTGATGCCTGCCTCTGGTTGTTTCTCTTTTGGCAAAGAAGTGTCTGCGTATTATGACTTGAACCTGCTCGGTGGCATTGTCGTCAAGGCGACCACGTTAGAGGAGCGCATGGGCAACCCCACGCCCAGAATCGCAGAAACGCCGGCAGGTATGCTCAATTCAATCGGGCTGCAAAACCCTGGTGTCGACAAAGTGATTCGCGAGGAGCTCCCTTATTTGCGCCAGTTTCCCGGACTGCCTGTGATCGTCAATGTGGCGGGTACGATGGTCGAGGACTACGTCGATGTCGTGCATGCGTTAAATGCGAGCCACGATCTGGACGCGATTGAACTTAACATCTCCTGCCCGAATGTGAAGTGTGGTGGAATTCAGTTTGGCACTGATCCGGAGATGGCAGCAGAAATGGTGCGTGCGATTAAAAAAGCATCCGATCGTCCGGTGATTGTCAAGCTTTCTCCTAATGTGACCAATATCGTCGAGATGGCGCTCGCTTGCGCCGCGGCAGGCGCTGACGCGCTGTCCCTGATCAATACGTTAATTGGCATGCAGATCGATGTGGAAAAAAAGCGTCCCCTGCTCGGCAATGGGGTAGGCGGGTTGTCTGGGCCTGCTGTCAAACCAGTGGCTGTGCGCATGGTGTACGAAGTGGCAAGTAGCGTGAACATACCCGTGATCGGAATTGGCGGGATCTTTACAGGGAAAGACGTGATTGAATTTTTGATGGCCGGGGCGCAGGCGGTACAGGTCGGGACGGCGAATTTTACGGACCCCTATGCCTGTCCACGAATTATCGAAGAAGTGCGAGAATGGTGTGTCAGTCATGAGGTAGCTAGCGTACAGGATGTGGTGGGAGCCGCCAATCCATTGATGAAACTCAGGAGGGGATCGCATGGCAAGTGAGCGCAGTGTGCCTGTTTTTGTCGCATTAGACGTGGCAAACGCGAAGCAGGCTCAAGATGTGGTGGCGAGTCTAGGCAGTGCTGCCACTCATTACAAGGTGGGATTAGAACTTTTTCTCGCTGCGGGCAATCGTTTGGTCAGTGAACTGGTGGATCATGGGAAGCACGTCTTTCTTGACCTGAAGTTTCACGACATTCCTAACACGGTGCGCGCTGCGGTGCGTGAAGCATGTAAACTAGGTGTAGATTTTGTCACGGTGCATGCACAGGGTGGTCAGTCGATGTTAGAGGCGGCGCAGGAAAGTGCGTACGCAGCAAGCGCGGGCAGCGGGCATCAGACCAAGTTGCTAGCGGTGACGATGTTGACTAGCCTCGCTCCAGCAGACCTTTATGCGATTGGACAAAAGTCTGCTGATCCACAGGCAGTGGTGTTGCAACTGGCAACACTCGCGCAAACGGCTGGTTTGCACGGGGTAGTTTGTTCACCTCAGGAAGTACGGATGATCAGGGACAATACGAACCTAGCTGCGATGGTGCCTGGTATTCGCCTGAAGCAATCAGTAGCAGATGATCAAACGCGCATTGCCACGCCCACGGATGCCGTGCGCGCGGGCGCATCATATTTAGTGGTCGGGCGCCCAGTGTTGCAGGCAAGTGATCCACTGCAAGCGCTGTTAGCCATTCAAGCTGAAATTAGCAATGTGAACATGTAGTAGGAGGGGTTAAGTTGGCAAACCGAGAAGTATATACTGGTAAACGTGGTATTGCGAAGATTTTACTTGCGATCGGAGCGGTTACGCTCAGTCCGCATCAGTTATTCACTTGGACATCGGGCATTAAGTCGCCGATTTATTGCGATAATCGCCTTATTTTGTCTTCTCCTATTGCTAGAACGGCAGTGGTAGATGCGTTTGAAGCATTTGCCCGAAGTGAGATTGCTGGGGTGGAGGGAATTGCAGGTACCGCGACAGCGGGAATTCCGCATGCGGCACTGTTGGCTGATCGATTAGGGCTCCCCATGGTGTATGTGCGTTCTAGTGCGAAGTCACACGGCAAACAGAATCAGGTGGAAGGCCGAATCTTAAATGGACAGCGGCTACTGGTGATCGAAGATACGATCTCGACAGGGGGCAGCGTGTTGAATGCGGTTGATGCGTTGCGGGAGATGGGCGCGATTGTGCCACAAGTGATGAGTGTCTTTACGTATGGATTTAGCGAGTCAGAACAGGCAATGACCGCGGCCGACGTGAAACTATTTGCGTTAACAGATTACCCTACATTGGTTGCAGAGGCACAGGAACTGGGCTTCATTAAGGCAGAAGAAGCAGACTTGCTTACCCAATTTTATAAAGATCCAAGGTCATTTGGTCAATAATATACACTAATAGGGAGTATTGTGATGTCCTCCTATACCTATGACGAGACCGTAGTCAATGAAAAAATCAGCATTAGAAACGGTAGTTTTGCTATTGTCGGACTGAACATTGTTAGTAGCTTTGCGCCGTTATTTCTTTTGCGGGCATTGCATGCCAACGCAGAAGAAGTGGCGCTTTATAATGCGCTACCGGCACTGATGACGATTCTCGCCACTTTTCTTGGGGCTATTTGGATGAATTATGTGGCGAGCAAAAAATGGTTTTGTATTTACGCGACCACGGGGGCGAGGATTTTTTATGGGTTCATTGCATTGAGCCCATTTTTCTTTCATTTCCCCTTGATTGCGATCGTGGTTATTTTGCTGATTGCCTTGATGAATGTTCCTCAAGCGTTTGGCAATTTGGCATGGCAATCGCTGATCGGTGATTTGATACCAGAAGAGCGCAGAGCAAATTTTTTTGGTAAGCGCAATCGTATTATCACGTTGTTTGGTATGCTGGCCACGTTGATTCCTGGGCTCATTCTTGAACGGTTTCCCGCGCAGAGCATTCCTCCTTATCAGTTTTTTTTCTTTATTACTGTCATTACTTCCATTTTTGAAGTATATTATTTAGTTCGACATATTGAACATGTGGAGATTCGCTCACTGCGTAAGCGTACCGTTCACCTTCGCCCTCAAGATTTTTTTAGCATGTTTAAAAATCGTTTATACATGAAGTTCCTAATTGGATCTAGCATCTTTAATTTGGGCTGGCAAATGGCTTGGCCACTATTTAATTTGTACCAAATCAACATTTCTGGGGCGACGGCAATCTGGATGAGTTTATTTACGGTGGCAAGCCAGCTTTCGCAAATTCTCACATTTTCTCTGTGGAGTCGTCTTTCTTTGCGCGTTGGCAATGCGGTCACTTTGGCGATTGCTTGTTTTGGCATGGCAATTACGCCCATTTTAACAATTTTGTCAACGGGTATGGTCTATCTTACTTTGGTCAATTTTTTGACGGGTGCATTTGTAGGGGGAACCAATTTGTTGTTGCTGAATTACTTGCTAGAGGTGTCACCGCAAGCACAGAGAACAGAATACATTGCACATTACAACATTTTATTGGGATTTATCGGATTTATAGCGCCTCAGATTGGCGTGTCGCTACTGCCACTTTTGCACTTGGACAGCACGATGGTGCTGTCCACAGTAGTGCGAATTATTGGCGGTGCATATTTTTTGTGGGTGGCTAAAAAATGGATTTTCCACCGGCACATTCCATCTCTTGAGGCTTAAATGTGGGTGTGAGCCTCGTCTCCCACTGTCAGCCGCAGTTGATCCGCAAAACGGTGCAAAATGAGCGGTAAATCATCTTGCCAGGCACCCCACGTGTGGTCGCCTTTGCGAAGTGCGACATTGACGTGGCAGCCACTCTCAAGTAAAGCAGACTCATATTTTTTCGTATCCTGAATATAATCGTGGGTATGCCCGTTTTTTAGCAATCCTGTATGTTCCTCGTCACCAACAAACAGATTCGCCTCACAGCCGATCATGGTTGTCTTTGTGAGTTGATGTAATTTTTTTTCTTGTGTATCTGGTAAATACGGAGACTGCATGGCGAGATAGCGAAACCGTTTAGGATAGGCGGTGGCCAAGGAAAATGCCATTGATGCACCTAGTGAGGAACCTAAAAGCCCACGAGCAGGGCCAAATGGAATCAACGAATACATGGACTCAAGCTTTCTCACGAGACCCCTTGCAATCGCATGCAGGTGTCTTTCATGGCGTGCGCCTTCCGGGTGATAAATTGCCTCACGTAATTCAGCTGTGACTGGCAAAAGTGCGATTAGAAATGGCAACTTATCGCCAAATTCACGTTCGATTTGACTTTGCAGACGTCCGTTTGATAAATAATCAAGTCCATCAAATACATACAAAATTCCGTATTTATATAAATGTGAATACTGAGCTGGTACAAATACGCGTGCTGCCAGCGTATCTCTCGTTTCGTCTTCTAGATAGGGTACGGTGATCAATTGACCTGCAGCCATTTGCGTCACACCTTTCTTTTATTGTGGGGAATTTTTAATTATTGTTTGAATTAGCGACTCATCCATGGGCACCATTAACGTTCGTTGGCCTGTAAATAGCACGAATCCTGGTTTTGCGTGATTGGGCTTCCATATATCTTTGACTGGCACTACATCTACGGGAGCTTTGGTCGATTTCTTTAATTTGCTAAAATAGGCGGCAACCAATGCAGCCTCATAGAGCGTTTCCTCGCTTGGTGTCGCACTTCGCAAGATCACGTGTGATCCTGGGGCATCTTTGACGTGTAGCCAAATGTCCGATTTTTTTGCAATCTTGAACGTCAGATGATCGTTTTCTTTGTTGTTTCTGCCGACTAAAATCTGTGTCCCATCGCTGGCATAAAAGGTGGCAAAACCGATAGTTGGTTTTTTGTTTTTTAAATTGGCAATAGGCGTGTTCTTTTTAAGTATACCAGCTTCACGTAATTCGGCCTCAATCGTTGGCAAATTATCGATCGAGGAAGATTCCAATTCGTGCACGACACTTTCCCAATATGCCAAATCACTTTTTGCGAGTTGTAATTGTTCTTCTGTTTTGTGTCGCCCCTTGTTAAATTTTTGATAGCGTTTGAAGTACGAATTGGCATTTTCTAGGGGCGTTTTTGCGGGATCCATTGCTATGGTGAGCGGTACATTATTGTCGTAAAAATTAGGTAATGTGACTTCCACATCACCTTTTTTTAATTGATATAAGTAAGCGGTAATCAGTTCTCCTTGCAAGCGCCATGTATCTGCTTCTTCTTGAGATGCAAGTTGAGTAGCTAATTTGTTGATTTTATTGCGGTTTTTTTCTATTTCATTTTTGGCTAGATGTAAGTAGTTACTAGACTTTGAACGCATCACGTCAGAAATGGCGAGTTCTTGATAGTATATGTCGATCGCTTCGCTAATGCTTTGATACGTCTGAACAAAATTTAACAAATGTTGTGGTGTAAATACATAAAAAGCAATTGGACGCTGTTGTTCATCAAAGACAACCGCTGATTGATTTTGCTTTGCGAGCCACAACGCCTGAGCAAATACTTCCCATTCTTCACTTACCGTGACTGCGTGATTGATGCTTGCACGATGTGCTACTTCTTTGCCGAAAAACGGGCTAATCCCTACATAATGATCGACGAGAAAGCGGCCAATCGGTGTGCTGGTATTGGTTCTTTGCTGGGCAAAACCCTCCTTATTCTCAAGAAAAGGATCTCTTTTCGCTTGATCAGGTGGATACACATAGCGCTTTCCTGGCAGTACCTCGCGATGGCGATTGATATTGGCGGACGTATGATTGGTTGCGTCAATAATCATCCCATCTGGTTCTGTAAGCAGCACGATATTGCTGTGTTTGCCCATGATTTCAATCATCAGGCGGCGCGTTACCGAGTCTCCTAATTCATTGTATGTATCGATGTCAAGCGCTGCAATTCGTTCTCTTCCGAATTGTGTAACAGCTGTAATTCTTCCTCCTTCCAAATGTTTTCGCATTAACATGCACATCATGGGAGCCGTGCTAGGATTGGGAAGCACAAAGTGTGTAGTTAAGTGGATTCGCGGGTGCGCTTTGTTGGATGATAACAGTAAGCGATAGTTAATGCGCTGTGAACGAATGATGAGAATCAGGTTATCATTCGTCGGCTGTTGGATTTTGTCTATTCGTCCACCCAGCAGTTTGTTGCGCAACTCGTCTAGAACCGCTGATAGCACAATGCCATCAAATGCCACTTGTCGGCACCTCCTTGCCAATGTCCGATTTGCTTATAACTTCTTTTGAACTACCTCAATGATATAAACAGTGTGAGAGGTCATTTATTTCTTCTTACATATACATTGAAATAATACTCGAATGTACCATTTATTTTCTGGTTTCCAGACGTACTATTTTTTAATATCCATTCGGAGAAATCGATATTAATCAAAGTATCGCCTTCAATATCCGTGTGAAGTTCGGTCAGATATAGAACGTCCGTGATATGAAGAACCTGGTTTACCAATGATGCGCCACCGATGATAAAGATGTCATCAGGAATGGCTAAGATGTCTTCTGTTTTATGGATAACGTGGACATCTTTTGCTTGAAAGGACTTGCTGTGCGTCAGAACATAGTTTTCTCGTTCGGGCAATGCATGACCAATTGATGTGAAAGTGGTTCTCCCCATAACGATGTTCTTGCCAGTTGTTAGTTTATTGAAATAGCGAAGATCTTCTGGTATTTTCCACGGGATCATATTATCTCTCCCTATGACGCCATTCTGAGATACTGCCAGAATTATTGCCATCATTTCACAACCCTCGCTTTCATAATTAAAGATGTTGATAGCCATTATGTAAAAATGTTTTTGAAGAGTTGGTTTTCCATTGCCAATTTTGGAATGATTTCAATTGGATGCAACCAATCATGTGACATTCCTTCTCTTGTCGTTGCTTGTTCAAAGCGAACATAGACCGTGCCCTGTTTCGAATGCAACTCGAATTGATAGGTAATTTTTTCGAATTGATTTACGTCAAATTCTTGTAACACCATAAAACGTATCCTATGTGCTCTTTCTGCGTCGATATGGACTTTTTTCAAAGGAAGTTTTTTTGAATCATTGTTGAATGGTCCTCCAAGAATCAACATTTCTTCTTCCGAATTTCGGAATTTCCCTGCAATCCATGGGTAGATTTCGAGATTTTGAAAAGGAAAAGCAAATCGAATATGCAACGGATCGGTTGGAATCACCCTCATCGTAATCGCGGCAAATAAAATACTTGCGATGCCAGTTTTCATCATGTCTGTATCAATCAAATCCTCAATACTAGGAAGACTTGCGATTAATGTTATTCGTGAAAGTGAAAGAATGAGAATTCCAAAGGCCAACATCATTACAACACCGATTCTGATTGCATGATAAATAAATGTAACTCCGTCTACGTTCTTAAAATAACCCAACCCAAGCCCAGTAATTGTAGCAGTAATCATAGATGATACAACGGTGATAATGACAAATGAAAAGAATACGATAATATAATTGAATATTCGCCCACTATTTAGTACTTCTTTATAGGCTAGGAATCGTTGTCGAATACCTTGTTCTAATGAAAATTTGTACTCAAAGTGTCCGCGGTCGTTCCAACATTGATACGGAAGTTCCATAAGTTCCCAAAGAATTTCTCGGCATCTCTGGATACGATGTTGCCCATTAATGGATACGAAAATGGTCACTAAACTGACCAGTGTCAGCGTCGATGTGCTGATATTAAAGACTACTGAAATAATTTCTCCACCATCATTCTGTTGATTATGTAACAATCTAATATCGAGGAGCCAATAGGTAAAATTCCATATAAAAAAAATTAATCCAACGATAATACTACCAACCAAAATCTGAAGTAAAATCTTTCTCCATCGCCAGCGACTAATCGTAACCGCAGTGTCCCTTTCAATAAATTCGGTGTTCAGTTTCGATTGAGCGTTCAATGGCAGTCCACAGTTATGGCAGTGATTCAAAGACTGATTAAGTAATTGTCCACAATTTTTACAATACAAGAGAATAATCACATCCTTAAACTAGTTAGATGACTCGGTGACAATCGCCAAAAAAAATTACCCAACTGTTCCTTCGTGTGATTGAGTCGTTCTTTACGTAGATGGACAAGAATATGTTGCGGCACATTCGGGTGAATTTATTAAGTGGAAGTCTATGAGCGCCTACTTTTTTATAATAATGATGTATTTGATATTAAGTTGGGGCTAATGCCAGTTAAACATCGTCATTAAGCATGCTTTTTGCTGCTGTCCCGATTCTTTGTGATATTGTTTTGGCAGCGACCATTCCTTGGGCGGCCGAATAGGCAATACAGGAAAAAAGAGGACGCGTACAAAGATCCCCGACTGCGAACACATTAGTAATGCTGGTTTCACCAGACCAATTAGTCTGGACATATCCATCTTCATACATTTCCACCTGTCCGTTGAGGGTCTCGCTACTGGGTTCGATCCCGATCCGTACAAACACCGCCTTGACGGGAATGGTCTGCTTTAACCTGCCGGTTTCCACCAATACACCAGTCACTCGATCCGATCCTATAATTTCCTTTACAACTGAATTTGACAGGATCCGTATCATCGGATGTTTAGAAGCAGGGTGCAGGTATTCCCCGCGTGCTCGGAAATGTTCACTGTGGTGTATCAATGTGACATTTGCACCATGATCAGCAAGCAAAAGTGCTCCCTCTAAAGCCCGGTCGCCACCGCCTATCACAGCCACAGCTTCCCCACGAAAAAGCTGCTTATCCCGGGAAGCGGAATATACTTCTTCTCGCGTTATCATCTCCGCTTCTCCGGGTACACACAACTTTCGATCCTGTGATCCTAAAGCCAAGATTATCGACCGCGCTCGATATTCTCCTTTGTTTGTCAATAATCGTCGTTGCATCAGGAAAAAATCCTGCACTTCAACGCCGCAGGCATATTGACCGTTCATGGCACTCAGATGCTTAACAAAATGTTGATATAGATCTCTGCCATTCGTCGCTGGAATTCCTAGATAATCAATAACCGGATTATTGATCTTAAACAACTGACCGCCCAGATTCGTTTTGCGTTCCAAAAGAATTGATTTTAATCCCAAACGTTGGCACCAAAGCAGGGCAGACATTCCGCCGGGACCTCCACCAACAATTATAACATCATACATCTTTAGTTCTCCCTTCACAATTTTTCATGCAGGGACGTCGCTAGAAACTCATCTACTTTTCGTTCGAATTCCAGCCAGCCAGACACTCTATGACAAAGAACCTGCCGGTTATAGGGATAGTCCATTGCCACTGCCACCCGGCCGGTTTTAAGAAATGCCTGAAGATTGTGTGGAGCGTCATCAAATAGCAAATCTCCGCAAATCATATTCTTACGGTGAGCGAAAATCAGATTTTGCCGCCCGATAAATGGTAGGTTGCGAACAACCCAGTCTTCCTTTTCACAGTAGGCGTTACTTGAGGGAGTAGAGGTTACAATAAGGATATCAAATTTCTTCGCGAGTCTGCTCAATACTTTAATCGCGTGCGGCAGAGGCTTCAGATTGACAAACATACCAGGTTGGTTCAAATATTCATAGATCTTTTCGCCGCAATCTGGTTTGACATAAGATCTTGCGTCCCAAGAAGTGACTCGTTCCAAAGTCAAATCATCGCCGTAGTCTCTATTGTAAAGCTTATACCACTCACCCATTAAATCAACAATGACGGAGTCCATATCAATACACAAGGTTTTTTGCAAACCCATATCACCTCGTTTAGAACCTGCATAACTCGTGATTTTAATGTTCAGATCGATATAACACAGTATTGGATGCTTGAATTATTAGTGGTTGTCCGAAATTCCACCAGATGACTCTTATTTCCGGACATATCGAAGCGATGGTGGCAGCCTGTTCTGCGTCACTTTCTATGAAGTGAGTACATCCTAATTCCAACGCCTTCTTTGCTTTCCACTTGGCTGTTGTTTGTGCCGTTGGCGACTCTATTTTATCATCTCGCAAATAGACCGGTATGTTGATTTGGTATTTGTCCAACCATTGAAGTGTGCGTTTTTCGTCTTGTGTTGGTCGACCTGAAATAATACAGTCTATTGCAATTGTGTCAGGCATATAGCTTGCAGGTGTACGCTCATCACGAATTTTCAGTGCGTTATTTAAATCTGCAACGTACTGTTTACTGTCAACATCATCCAGAAGTACGCCGTCCATGTCGCAGGCAACTTTTTCATAATACAAATCTGACATGCCCGGATTTGTATCTACTGAGTAATTAACACGATAGCGTTCCCATGGAAGAATAATTCTCGCTTCTTCATTTTGTAGCCAAAAACACGCGTAATCCGGTACGGAAGCTGATAGCCTGTCCACACAAACCACACAAGTGGACACTTTATAACCTTCATCAATAAGAAACTGTTTACTGTGAATGAGTGTGTTTCCACTGCCTGCAAAGTCCTCACAAAGCAATACTTTCTTAATATCAGGTGATGGACCAACCCAATGAGCCTGTTGTGATGATCTATCGTATTGAAGAAAATAAATCTGAAGATCAGTAAGAAAAGCTAGATGCATACCGCTGAATGAACCACCACGTAATATGGCAACAAGCGCGTCATGCCCATCTCGTTGAATTTCGCCCGCTAATGCATCTAATCTCAGTGCTATTGAATTGTAGTCTAGGTAAATATGACGCATTTATAGCCTCCCCTACCGCTGACAGACTAGCCTTGCTGGTCAAATACACCACTCCAGCTAAATGCATCTTCGAAGTTTCCGCTATTTCCAGTATACCAGATCGATCACTTTCATTTTATCGTGCGCTAACGCATAAAAAATAAAAGTAGAACTGGACAAGGATGGTGCAGCATGGCCGAAAGTGGATGGCACACGAAAACTAGCCGCGAGGTATTCTTGGAGTTAATGACACAACCAGAGGGACTGACAGAACAAGAAGCCAGTGAACGCTTGAAGATTTTTGGTGGCAACGAATTAGAAGAGCAGGCATCCGTATCGCTGTTGCAAATATTTTTTGAACAGTTTAGGAATTTGATGGTACTGGTTTTATTAGCGGCCACACTTATCTCAGGTTTACTTGGAGAAATAACAGATGCGCTCACTATTCTTGTGATTGTTTTTATGAATGCCATTTTGGGGTTTGCCCAGCAATGGCGTGCGGAACGATCGCTTGACGCACTTCGTCAATTGGCGGCTCCTCAAGCCAAAGTGTTGCGCGATGGTCGCTTTCAAATTATCTCAGCTAGCAGATTAGTTCCCGGTGATTTAGTGGAGGTGGATACTGGGGATAGAATTCCAGCTGACGCAAGAATCATCGAGTCGTTTTCACTGGAGACAGAGGAATCCTCGCTCACGGGTGAATCGTTGCCTGTGCCAAAAAGTGTTGATGTGATCAAAGCGGCAAGCGCATCGCTTGGGGATCAAACCAATCTCTTATTTATGGGAACGACAGTGTCACGCGGCAATGCCAAAGCAGTGGTCGTAAACACAGGCATGGCAACGGAAATGGGACAAATTGCTGGGTTAATTCAACAAGGCGGCACAGGGCGAACTCCGCTTGAAATTAAGTTAAATCAATTAGGTCAAGTACTCGTGTACTTGTCGATTATCATCACGGCAGGGGTGGTCATCGCAGGTGTGCT
Organism: Bacillota bacterium; assembly: GCA_021846145.1. The sequence goes on along the minus strand of JAJZCJ010000004.1, from coordinate 18,605 downwards.
CCACGGGCATGAACTTTATGAAATGTTTCTCGCAGGAGTTAGTTTGGCAGTAGCGGCAATTCCTGAAGGGTTACCTGCCATCGTCACTGTGGCGCTGGCGATCGGCGTGCAGCGAATGATTCGTCGTCATGCGATTGTGCGCAAGCTTCCTTCTGTTGAAACGCTTGGTTGCGCCACTGTGATTTTGTCTGACAAAACAGGGACACTCACGCAAAACCAAATGACGGTGACGCAATTGGAGAGTGACGGAAAAACATTTACTGTGCAAGGCGAAGGGTATGATCCTGAGGGACGTATATTGTATGAAAATCGCCCGTTAGGAATATTACCTGAGGCACTAAAGCGCATCATCACGATTGGCCTATATTGTAATCATGCTCACATTGAACAGGAGGATGGGCGTTTTGTCGCGTCAGGAGATCCTACGGAAGCGGCATTGCTGACGCTTGCAAGCAAGGCTGGACTGGAAAAACAAGAGCAAGTGATCTCCGAAAATCCTTTTGATTCAGATAGAAAACGCATGTCTGTGCTCGTCTCCTCAGGGACAGGTGCCGAGTGGTTAGTAAAAGGAGCTCCGGATGTACTGTTGAATCTGTGTGAATATATCTATGTGAGTGGCAAAATTGAAACGTTGACCGAAATGCGTAAGCGTGCGGTACGGGATAAAATGGAGGAGATGGCGGGTCAGGCATTGCGCACATTAGGATTTGCATTTCGACCTGCTAGTAATACATGGTCAAATGCAAAGGAGGTAGAACGCGATCTCGTCTGGGTGGGAATGGTAGGCATGATCGATCCACCGCGCAAAGAGGTGCGGGATGCCATCACTACCTGTAAGCAGGCGGGCATTCGCACTGTGATGATCACTGGTGATCATCAATTAACGGCAGTGGCCGTAGCCAAACACCTTGGCATATTGCCCGTCAATGGCAAGGTGGTAACTGGAAACGAACTGGATCAGATGGACGACAGGGCACTGGAAGATGTGGTAAACAAAGTGTATGTATTTGCCCGTGTCTCTCCTTTTCATAAACTGCGAATCGTTAAGTCGTTGCAAACATTAGGTCATGTGGTGGCCATGACGGGCGATGGTGTTAATGATGCACCTGCTATTCAGTATGCGGATATTGGTATTGCGATGGGCAAAACAGGCACTGATGTTGCGCGAGAAGCATCGGATCTGATTTTGGCAGATGATCATTTTGCCACCATCGTGGCTGCCGTAGAAGAAGGACGAGCGATTTATGACAATATCCGCAAATTTATTCGCTACTTACTTTCTTCCAACGTCGGAGAGATTGTGACCATGTTTGTGGCCATGCTTGCCGGGCTGCCACTTCCTCTGTTACCCATACAAATTCTTTGGGTCAACTTGGTTACGGATGGGTTGCCAGCAATTGCCCTAGGCCTTGATGGAGCCAGCAAAGACATCATGAAAAGACCTCCGCGTCCTATTAAAGAAGGGATTTTTGCACATGGTCTAGGAAGGAAAATCGCCTCAAGGGGGCTGTTGATTGGCCTTGTCACACTGGCGGTTTTTTACTTGTCGCTAATAGATAGGAACAACCTGAAAATGGCTCAAACGATGGCTTTTGTCACGGTTGTGCTTCCGCAATTAATTCATGTATTTGCCTGTCGATCAGTGGATCGCAGCATCTGGCGGCGTGATTTATTTCGCAATATGTGGCTCATGGCAGCAGTCGCCAGTTCATTCCTGTTGTTGCTTATCGTCATTTATATTCCATCATTACAAACGGTGTTTCACACTATTCCATTGTCTTTAAGCGCATGGGTAATCATATTTATTGCGTCTCTTGTTCCTACGTTTGCATTTGAACTTCGTGCTTTACCTAAGTCGTGGAGGCGGTATCGTACGGCGCATTGATCATGGGTCATCGCGAGTGCAACGCTTGCCAGCACATAGTATCTAGGCTACAATTTTACAGAGAAAGCATGGAGGGACGGATCTCAACTGACCACAAGCATGACGGGTTATGGCAGAGCTGAAGCAATTTCAGGTGATTGGATGGTGACAGTGGAATTAAAATCTGTTAATCACCGATTCCGTGAGGTGTGGCTTCATATTCCTAGGGAATGGGCGAGTGCAGACGATAAAATCAAATCATTAGTTTACAACGAAATCCATCGTGGAAGAGTAGATGTTTTTGCGAATTTCAGTCATCTAGGCGCAACTGGTTCTAGATACAAAGTGGATGCGTCATTACTTGAGACTGCCCTAGAACTGGCCCACAATCTCATCGAACAAAAGCGAGCTTCCGATGCGGTCATCAATCACATTTTGGCTATTCCAGGGTTGTTCGTGGAAGAGAATGCTCCCTTATATGACGAACGGTTGGAAGCGTTGTTGCTTTTCGCCACGCGCAATGCCTTGCAGGAAATGATCATCATGCGTCGAACAGAAGGAGTACAGTTGCAAGCACACTTACAGGCACGCCTTGTGGACATGCAACATTTTGTGGAAGAAGTGAAGCGACTCTACCCGCGCAGCGTGGAATTATATCGAATTCGGTTGAAGCAACGTGTGGAAAGTATTTTGCAAAATGAAATTCCTGATGAGCGTTTGGCGCTTGAAACTGCGATTGCAGCTGAAAAAACTTCACTGGAAGAAGAGTGGGAGCGATTGGCGAGTCATCTTTTGCAAATGGAAGCTCTGCTCGCGCGAGATAATGAATCCGCTGGGCGTAAAATGGATTTTTTACTTCAGGAAATGGTGCGAGAAGTCAATACGATTGGCGCTAAGGCGAGTGATCTGGAGATTTCTAATTTGGTGCTTGAAGCGAAGCACGCACTGGAGCAAATGCGGGAGCAAACGCAAAACGTTGAATAGTGTCGTAATGCGGCTTTGCAGGGGAGGAAATGATGGTGAACATTCGGCTGATCAACATTGGGTTTGGAAGTATCGTTTCAGCCAATCGAATTATATCTATTGTTAGTCCTGAATCTGCGCCGATCAAGCGTTTAATTCAAGAAGCGCGTGAGCGCTCGCGTTTGATTGATGCCACTTTTGGTCGCAGAACGAGAGCGGTTATTATTTGTGATAGCGATCATGTGATTTTAAGCGCGGTTTTGCCTGAAACTGTGGCGAATCGACTGTCTACAAAGGAAGCGGACAATGGGGCGGAGTAAATGCGGGGTTAGTCACTTGGATTGCGTTTAGTTCACGCTTTCGCTACTATGAAATTACTTGTACCTAATTATGCAGGGGGCTTTTCGCGTGATACTATATCCATCTATTGATCATCTGGTCACTTTTGTAGACAGCAAGTACACACTTGTTACCGTGGCTTCTAAACGCGCTCGTAAATTATTGGAGGGTGCTGTTCCTCACACTACTGTAAAAAGTGGGAAATATGTTAGCGTAGCATTGAGGGAGTTGGAGCAAAGCTCGATTACCTATGTGCGGACGCGAGATGGGATTAAATAACCTCCGTCTAAAGGAGTTTGTGTGGTGAAGGAATTGACGATCGTGCTTGGTATTACAGGTGGCATTGCAGCCTACAAAGCGGCTATGCTGGCTAGCCTGCTTACCAAGCGAGGAGCAAAGGTACTTACTGTAATGACGAGAGGTGCCACTGAGTTTATCACTCCACTCACCTTGCAAAGTTTGACCCATCAACCAGTTTACACCGATATCTTCGATGAGCGTGATGCTTCGCGTATTACTCATATTGATTTGGCAGATTCTGCCGATTTGATCGTTGTGGCTCCTGCTACGGCTGATTTTATTGCTCGTGCGGCGCATGGCCTTGGTGATGATTTGTTGTCCACCATATTGCTTGCGACAACGGCACCGGTGGTGCTAGCACCGGCGATGAATGTGCACATGTACGAGCACCCAATTTTTTTGAACAATCTTCAATTGCTAAATAATGTTGGGTATTATGTCGCCGAACCGGGAGTAGGGCCACTGGCCTGCGGCTATACAGGCAAAGGCCGTTTGATGGAACCAGATGAGATTGTGGAATTCATGGATATGGTGTTGACGTCTAAGCGACTGGCTGGAAAAAAAGTGCTCATTACCGCAGGTCCGACCAGAGAGCGAATTGATCCTGTTCGTTATTTGTCAAATGACTCTACGGGGACGATGGGTTTTGCATTGGCGCAAATTGCTTGGCGAATGGGTGCCATGGTAACGCTGATTGCAGGGCCAGTTGCTATCAAACCACCGCTTGGTGTGGAAGTTATTCGTGTCGAATCAGCCGCACAGATGCAAACAGAAGTAATAACGAGGGCTAAGGATCAGGATGTTATCATCATGGCCGCAGCAGTGGCTGATTATCGACCGGCGCAAGTGAGTGAGCGCAAACTCAAAAAGGATGACGGCACGAGGAGTCTTGAACTTGTTAAAAACCCGGATATTTTGATGGCTCTTCGCGAAGCGAAAGGGTCTAACACGTATGTGGTGGGCTTTGCCGCTGAAACGCACGACGCAGAATTTTACGCACAAAAGAAACTTCGCGACAAAGGGGCAGACATGCTGGTCTTAAATAATGTACTTGAGCCGGGTGCAGGATTTGGTACCGGAACTAATCGAGTCACGGTATTTTTTGCAGACGAGTCGGTTGTCGAGGTGGAATTGCAGCCAAAACTTGGCGTGGCGACAAAATTACTCACCTTGATTGCAGATCGTCTGCCTGATCTTACGGTATGATTGCTGCTGTTGCCATACCGACAAAGGTAAAAAGTCTTGACCGCTTGTTTGACTATCTAGTGCCGCATGAGTTGAAGCTTATCGCAGGACAAGCTGTCGAGGTTTCTTTTCATTACCGGCAGGTGGTTGGTTATGTGATTCATCTCAAGGAGCAAGCTGATGATGGTATGGATGCAAGTGGCTTGAAAGTCATTGAACGCGTGATGTCCGAAGAAGAAGCAGCTTCTTTGCAACCTGAGATGGTAAGTCTTGTGCAATTTTTGCGTGATCGTTATTTTTGTTCTTGGGGTGCTGCTATCCAGACTGTTTTACCTCCTGTGACCCGTGCTAAAGTCACGCGGGAATATGTGTTGGTCAATGCCGCCGGGGATCTTCCTGAAGAGGTCATTCTTTTTTTTAAACGGAGAAAATCAGTATCGAAAAAGCTGTTGCAACAAAAGTTTGGCATGACTGAGGGTCAGCTAACGCGTGCAGTGAATGAAGGCACTTTTGTCGTCAGAGATCGAATTGCTTCAAAACTTAAGCAACGAAAGATGCAGGAAGAAGAACTTGCTGACATTGCTAACAACGAAGCCTTCACGTTGGAATTAACAGACGAACAGCAGGTGGCGCTAGAGTCGCTATTAGATGCAGTGGGCAAGCGGGAGCAACACACGTTTGTCGTCCACGGAGTCACTGGCAGTGGCAAAACAGAGATTTATCTGCGAGCCATAGATCAGGTGATTCAAACTGGTATGCAAGCGCTGATGATGGTGCCAGAGATCTCACTCACTGCACAAATGACGGCGCGATTTCGTCGCAAGTTTGGAGAGCGGGTAGCGGTCATTCACAGTCGTTTATCCGATCGTGAAAAATTTTCAGAGTGGCAACGAATTTTGCGAGGGGAAGCGGATGTGGTGATTGGTGCGCGCTCGGCTGTATTTGCCCCTTTGCCGCGACTTGGCATTGCCATTTTGGATGAAGAGCATGAGTCTTCATACAAACAAGAAAAGGAACCTCAATATTTGGCTCGCGAGGTCGCTGCTTGGCGTGTGACAAGGCGGGGGGCGGTGCTAGTGTTAGGCAGTGCCACTCCCTCATTAGAGACGATGTATCGGGCAAAGATGGGGCGCTATACGTTGTTGAACTTGTCGCGTCGGGTGGCAGACCGGGCACTTGCTCGCGTCAAGATCGTCAATATGCGCGATGAATTTAAGCATGGCCATTACTCTTTGTTCAGTCGTCCGCTAAAAGATGCGCTTACAGGAGTGCTCGCGAAAGGGGAACAGGCCATCTTGTTTCTCAATCGCCGCGGGTATTCTACTTTTTTACAATGTCGAGATTGTGGACATGTGGTGGCTTGTCCGCAGTGTGATATTACACTTACTTTGCATAAAAGAGGCAATGCATCCACCCTGCGCTGCCATTTTTGCGGTCACAGTGAATCACTTCCGTCTGCTTGTCCACGCTGCGGCAGTGCGGCGATGCGGCAGTTCGGTACAGGCACTCAACGCGTGGAACACGATCTTTTGTTAGAATTTCCTGGTATTCGCGTGATTCGTATGGATGTGGATACGACACAGCAAAAAGGTGCTCACGAGCGCATGTTGGGTGAATTTGAGCATGAATCGGTCGATGTGCTTTTGGGTACGCAAATGATCGCCAAAGGGCTTGATTTTGAGCGTGTCTCACTAGTGGGTGTGATCGCGGCTGACACATCACTTTTTTTGCCGGATTTTCGCGCGGCAGAGCGAACATTTCAATTGCTGGTGCAAGTGGCAGGTCGGGCAGGTCGGCATCAAATTCCTGGTGAGATGATCGTCCAGACGTTTTCACCTGAGCACTATGCAGTGGCACTTGCGGCCAAGCAGGATTACCATGCATTTTATGAGATGGAACTAGCGGCAAGAAAGGCCATGGGCTATCCTCCGTTTACTGAAATTACACAGTTTGTGATTATGCATCAAGATGACACGCAGGCAAAACGCGATGCGGATCTGCTCTTTCAAGAATTGCGCGAGCGTTTGCAAGGATTGGATGGTGTCAGGCTGCTGCCGCCTGCGCCTGCGACAATTGCCCGCTTGCGGGGGCGCTATCGTTATCAAATTATAGTGATTTATCGGTCTTTTAAGGTGGTTCGCCGCCCGCTTGAAGAAAGCTATCGAAAGCTACTCGGTCTCATTAAGGCGGATACCTCTATTACCGTGGACGTCAATGCCCATGGGCTGGATTAATTTAATTTCACTAGCAGGTGGGGAATTTCATTGATTCGTAGAATTCGCACGAATGATGATCCTGTGTTGCGCGCACAGGCAAGAATGGTTAGGGAAGTGAATCAAAACATCATGCAACTGCTCGACGATATGGTGGAAACGATGCACCAAGCAAAAGGGATAGGATTAGCTGCTACGCAGATTGGTTTGTTGCATAGGGTAATTGTCGCTGACATTGGTGAGGGTGCACTTCAGTTAGTGAATCCTGTGATTTACTTTAAGGAAGGCGAAGCGCTTGCCGAAGAAGGTTGTCTCAGTTTGCCAGGAGTGCGCCTTTCTGTCACGAGAGCTTTGCGTATTGGGGTCAGTGGGTTGAATCGAAGTGGAGAACGAGTGGAAATGACTGCTGAAAATTTATTGGCTCGTGTCATCCAACATGAAGTGGATCACCTTGATGGAATTCTGATTACAGATTATCGTGAAGTTCAGGAGGTGACACATGACTAAAGGGGCACGCATTATCTTTTTTGGAACTCCTGAATTTGCAGTTCCTGTGCTTCGCGCCTTGGTTCAAGCAGGGTATCCGATTGTCGGCGTGGTGAGTCAGCCTGATCGCCCTGTAGGACGCAACCGGGTGCTGACGCCAACGCCTGTGAAAAAACTTGCGTTAGAACTGAATTTGCCTGTGATTCAACCAGAACGCATTCGCGATCAGGAAGCATTTGAGGTACTAGCAGGGTGGCAGCCAGATTTTTTAATCACAGCAGCGTATGGGCAGCTCATACCCAATAAAATTTTACACCTTCCTCGTGTGGCTGCATTAAATGTTCATGCATCATTGCTTCCGGACTATCGAGGGGCATCCCCCATTCAACGCGCGATTCTTCACGGTGACACCGAGACAGGGGTTAGCATTATGACCATGGTCATGTCGATGGATGCAGGCCCCGTTTGGTCTTCGGCCCGATTACTCATACGGCCCAATGAGAATTACGGTGAGCTCAGTGAGCGATTGGCGCAACTTGGCTCGCAATTGTTGACTGCCACTTTGCCAAGTATTTTGGATCACTCATTAGTGGCAAAGGCGCAAGATGAGTCAGCAGTGACGTTTGCGCCGCGCTTAACTAGGCAGGATGAATGGTTAGATTTCCAAACAAGTGCGATCAATGTGGCAAACAAGATTCGCGCGTTGGCTCCTGCGCCGGGTGCCTCTGTGTGGTTAGATGATAAAGTTCTTAAGGTCTGGTATGCTACACCTGTGGAATCTGTTGCAACAAAAGGCATTCCGGGACAAGTGTTGGACGTTGGCGAACAAGGGCTGTTAGTCGCTTGTGTGTCTAGTGCAATTTGGATTCATCGCTTGCAAGCAGCAGGCAAAAAAGCGATGAGCGGCCTTGAATTTTCGCGGGGTCACCGCAATGTGATAGGCAGTGTGTTTTCTAACAGCCAGAGAAAAGGTGACCGTGATTGACAAAAAGTGCAACATCTCACAAACAGAATAAGATTTCACCAGCGCGAGTGGCTACACTTTTAGTATTAGTCAGGGTGGAACGAGACCACGCGTATTCAGATTTGGCGTGGCAAGAAGAGCGACAGCGCTTATCTGTGCTTGATGCTGGTCTTGCGCAAGAAGTGATATTTGGCGTACTTACTTGGCGACGACTACTTGATCACTGGATTCAATCGTTATCTAAAATTTCGTTAGATCGCATTTCACTTGAAGTGCTAATGGTACTGCGCATGGCGTTATTTCAACTTCGATTTTTGGAGCGTGTCCCCGCTTATGCAGTCTTGAATGATGCGGTGGAGCAGGCAAAATCATCTAGCAAAGGTGCCGCGTCTTTTGTAAACGGGGTGCTGCGCACTGCGTTGCGAGAAGATGACTACCTTCCACCAATTCGAGAGATAGGGGATTGTGAACATACAAGCAAAGCAAAGTGGGGAGTTCAACTGTCTTACCCGGACTGGATGGTTGATTATTTCGTTCGTCATTTTGGTGAAATGGCTTGTCAGATGATGCTTGCCCTCAATCACAAACCAGTGCGTGCTGTGCGTGTCAATACGCGTAAAGGTAATCGTGCACATGTTATCGAATTATTGCAACAAGAAGGTGTGGACGCAGAACCGTCTCCTATTTCTCCTTATGGAATCCGACTGGCACCTGGCACCCAACCACTTCGCTTGCACGCCTATCGGGAAGGTTTGATTTCCTTACAAGGTGAAAGTTCGATGCTGGTGGCTCCGCTTTTTGGTGACTTGCGCGGAAAAAGTTTTTTAGACGCTTGTGCCGCCCCAGGTGGCAAGGGATTACATGTGGCTGAAATTGCGGGTGCCGCTGATGTGACGATGGTGGAGCTCCATCAGAACCGCGCGCAAGTCATCCGCGATCAGGCGGCGCGCCTAGACATCTCAGCACAAATTGTTGTTGGCGATGCCAGAGCGGTGAACGGCAGTTTTGATGCGCTACTTTTAGATGCTCCTTGTTCAGGGTTGGGGACGATCTCCAGAAAACCGGATATCAAATGGAGAATAAAGCCGAGGGATATGGCATCTTTGGCTCTCGTTCAATCGGAATTACTTGATGCGATGGCGAGTTGCATCAAGCCTGCGGGAACGTTAGTTTATACGACATGCACACTTTCACCACAGGAAAATGAAGTGCAAATCCAAGGATTTCTGAGCCGTCATCCAGAATTTGATTTGCAACCTATCCATGAACTGGACGAGGTAGCCACGACCTATGCCAATCACAATCATCAGACGGAAATGACTTATATTTTGCCACAAGATTTTTATGGTGATGGATTTTTCTTGGCTCGCCTAGTTAGGAGGTAATTGATGCAATCTTCTTTGTACGGTTACAAGCTAGATGAGTTAGCGTCTTTTCTTTCCTTGCGGGGGGAGCAAAAGTATCGTGCCAAACAGCTTTTCGAATGGATATATAAGCGACGAATCACAGACTTTGATGAGTTAACAAATATATCTAAATCATTACGTGAAACGTTGCGTGAAGCCTTCTCGCTCGTTTCTTTGCGAGAAGTTACAAGGCAACTTTCAAGCCGTGATGGGACGACGAAATTTCTCTTTGCGCTGCATGATGGGGCGACGATTGAAACAGTCATCATGCCTCATGATTATGGTAATAGTGTGTGTGTATCAACACAGGTCGGTTGCAAAATGGGTTGCAAATTTTGTGCGTCTACGCTTGGTGGGCTTGCACGCAATTTGACGACAGGGGAAATCGTCGAGCAAGTGGTACACTGCCAACGCTTACTTGATGCTAAAGGTGAGCGTGTGTCAAGCGTCGTGCTAATGGGATCCGGTGAACCTCTGGATAATTACGAGGCGGTGACCGCGTTCATTGATATCATTACCGATCCTGATGGCCTGCAAATTGGCCAGCGACACATTACGCTTTCGACAGTGGGAATTGTCCCGGGTATTTATCGTTTGGCGGACGAACGCCGTGGGATTACACTTGCCGTTTCTTTGCACGCGTCAGATGATGAGATGCGTTCTCGTATGATGCCAGTAAATAAAGCGTATGATATTGCGAGTTTGCTTGAAGCATGTCACTATTACTATAATCAAACTGGACGCAGAATCACTTTTGAATATGCGTTGATCAAAGATCACAATGATGATAAAACAGCTGCACAAAAGCTAGCAGACTTGATTGTGTCATTGCCTTGTCATGTGAATGTGATCCCAATAAATTACGTGCAGGAGCGGGGACTTGAGCGCACAGCAAATGTGCAAATACAAGCGTTTATGCGAGAATTACTGCGTCTTGGTGTCAATGCTACTGCTCGACGGGAAATGGGTGGGGATATATCGGCAGCATGCGGACAGTTGCGGGCAGAACATGCAAAAGAGAGCACTTAGGGGGTGAGTGGCATGAAATTTGCAGCAGCGTCCCATGTTGGTCGTGTGCGCAAAGTCAATCAGGATAGGTATCTTGTTCAACAAGAAGAAAGTGGTACATACGTGATCTTGGTGGCTGATGGAATGGGCGGTCACGTGGCGGGAGAAGTTGCTAGTGAGTTAGCCGTATCTGCCATTTGGGATACTTTACAACAGAATAGCAGCTTAACAGATTATAAAACGCGTCTGATTGCAGCAATCGAATCTGCAAACACCAGAATTTACAAGGAAGCTGCTGGAAATGACTTGTATTCTGGTATGGGAACCACCATTGTCGCTGTGATGGCGACACCCGATTCACTGTGGGTAGCACATGTGGGGGACAGTCGTGCTTATCTGTTGCAACCTCATTTTGCTTTGAATCAATTAACAGAGGATCACTCACTGGTTAACGAGCTGATTCGGCGAGGTCAAATTCAACCAGAAGAAGCAGAATCCCATCCTCAACGACACATGTTAACGAGGGCGCTGGGTACATTACCAGAAGTGACCATTGAGTGCAAAGAGTGGTCTTGGAAAGCTCAAGATCTGTTATTGGTTTGTACAGATGGATTGACCACACATGTTTCCGAAGAAAAAATTAGCACTGTGTTGACAAGCGATATAGAATTGTCTGATCGGGTGACTGCGCTGCTTAATTCAGCTTTGGATGAAGGTGGTCATGATAATCTCACATTGGTCGTAGTGGCCAATGAAAGTATTGAGCGGAGGAGTCAAGAATGATCGGGCAGATGCTGGGTGGACGTTATCAAATCCTAGAGCGGATTGGCGGAGGTGGCATGGCCATTGTGTATCGTGGCCTTGACGTTCTTTTACGCCGCCCTGTGGCGGTCAAAACTCTTCGCCCAGAATTGGTAAGCGATATGGATTTTGTTCGTCGTTTTAAACGCGAGGCACAAGCAGCGGCGAGTTTGTCGCATCCCAACGTCGTTAATATTTACGATGTGGGTCAGGATGGCGATACACTTTATATTGTCATGGAGTATGTGGATGGAAAAACATTAAAACAGGTAATTGATGAACGCGCGCCGTTGCCTTTTGAGGAAGCGGTTGATATTGCGAAACAAATTTGCGAAGCTTTATCACACGCACATAATCATAACATCATACACCGGGATATTAAACCGCATAATATACTAATCAATTCTAATGGCCTTATAAAAGTGACGGATTTTGGAATTGCTAGGGCGATCACGACCAATACGATTACGCACCATAACTCCTCTGTGCTTGGCTCTGTGCATTATTTTTCTCCCGAACAGGCGCGAGGAGGAGTGGCTGATGCCAAATCTGATATTTACTCTCTTGGTGTGGTTCTTTATGAAATGTTGACAGCAAGGTTGCCTTTTTCGGGAGATTCTCCTATTAGTATCGCGCTCAAACATCTACAGGAACCAATTGTAGAACCGCGTAGTTACATGCCAAAGCTCCCACAAAGTGTAGAGAATGTCGTGCTTCGTGCACTTCGCAAAGAACCTGCTGAACGCTATGCTGCAATACAAGAAATGGAAAGTGATCTGGAACGGTCACTCCAGACGCCTGATGTGCCTAAATTTCTGCAGCAGCGCGTGCAAAGTGAAGTCAGCGCGGTTGCGGCAACTAGTTCATCTGCAATGGACAAAAAGCAGTCTGTGAATGGTGAACAGAATAAAACTGGAAAATCAGTCATTTGGAAACGAGTGTTGATTGTATTTGCTTGGATTGTCGGAGTGATCGCGCTAGTGGGACTGGCCGCAGTTACGGCGTTTTTTATCTATGTATACTGGTTAAAACCGCAAACATTGCAGCTTCCCAACGTCGTCGGCATGCCTTTTGCAAATGCCCGTGAAAAGTTAATTTCGCGAGGATTTAAGGCGACCAATATCCACATGACCGATGACCAGAATTCAAATTCTAGCGTTAAGGTTGGTCAAGTCGAAAGTCAGGATCCGGCACCAGGGAAAGTTCCGACCGATCAGAACGTCAATATCATTGTCAAAACTGCTTCTTCGCAGGTATCAATGCCTGCGCTTACGGGATTTGCTCAAAATGCCGCTGTTCAACAATTAAACGATCTAGGTGTGCCGAGTGGCAATATTAAATTTATCAATCAGCAAAGTGGTGCGGTTGCGGTGAATCAGGTGATTTCAACGATTCCAGTAGCAAATACGTTGTTTAGTGCCAATACGACTACAGTGACACTTATCATCAGTTCAGGGTCGCAGTATGCTGCGGTACCTGATGTGCAAAATCAATCGTTAAGTAAAGCGACAACCATTCTTCAAGCAGATGGATTTATCCTAGGGAATGTGATAAAAACCTCGTCGTTTACAGTTGCGGCCAATCAGGTGATTTCGCAATCTCCTTTGCCCGGAGAACAGGCTACCACAAGCTCTAAGGTTAATTTAACGGTGAGTAGCGGACAGCCTTCAGGTACGGCAGTGATCAATGCACAGGTAGTCGTAACCTTGCCCGCTTCTTCTAGTTTGCCGGTGAGCGTAAGAATTGACGCTACTGATGCGCTAGGGACACGCACAGCCATTAATGCGACGCAGACTGATCCGCAGGCGACTTATCAAGTGAGTTTGACGACTACTCCTACTGTTCCAGGGCAAATTATCGTTTATGAAAATGGTACGATCGTATCTTCACAAATTGTTTCCAACGCAAATTCACAAGTCAACGTAAGTGGAGGCAATACCGGGACGTCAGGTACGGGCACATCAGGCACGGGGACATCAGGGGCAAGTACACCACCAGGTACAACGGGTACGGGAACCACGGGTACAGGGACGCAATCAAGTGGAAATGGAATCAAAAGCTGATCAGGGGAGTTGATGCTGTGCGGAGTAAGGGGCGAATTGTCAAAGCCGTCTCTGGATTTTACTATGTCTATTCTCATGGCTCACCACTTCGGCAGTGCCGCGCGCGGGGTATATTCAAATTACAAGAATTGACTCCGCTTGTGGGGGATTATGTAACGTTTAGTGCAGTGGGGGACAACGACGGAATCATTGAATCGATTGATGAGCGCTCTAGCCAACTAATTCGACCATCAGTCGCGAACATTGATCAGGTCATACTGGTGTTTTCACTGCTAGAACCACCGATTACCTATTATCAATTGGACAAAATGATTGCCATGATTGAGAGGCAGCGGTTGCCACTGATTTTGGCATTCACCAAAGCGGATCTGCCTGGTGCAGATGCGGTATATGATGCGGTGTCGGTAGTGTATGCTGCTCTTTATCCTGTGCTAAAAACTAGCGTGGAGTCCGAAATTGGCATGGTTGAATTGGGCACGCATTTGTTTGGCAAAACATCAGCCATTGCAGGTATATCTGGTGTAGGCAAATCCAGTCTCCTCCGCTATTTGATTCCTGAGGCACTGGTGGAGACAGGTGAAGTGAGTAAACGCAGTTTGCGTGGCCGGCATACGACACGGCACGTGGAGCTCTTTTTTTGGCATGATGGTTATATTTTGGATACACCTGGATTCTCACAATTTTCATTTGCCAATGTGGAACCAATAGAGGTTCAGGAAATGTTTCGAGATATTTTAACATTGGCCAATCAATGTGAATTTCGCGGTTGTCTGCATGAAAGTGAACAAGGGTGCATGGTGCGTGAGGCATATGAAAAGAATAGTTTACCACCTAGTCGTTACCAAAGTTATCTGCACCTTTTGGCAGAAGTGAAACAACTGAAAGTGAGGCGGTATACATGAAGGTGTTAGTGGCACCATCGATTTTGTCTGGGGATTTTGCCGCACTGGGTAAAACGATTGAGGATTTGACACGAGCTGGAGCAGATATGATCCACATTGACGTGATGGATGGTCACTTTGTGCCTAATTTGACGATTGGGCCGACGGTGATTGCAGCTTTGCGATCCTATACTTCACTGCCTTTTGATGTGCACTTAATGATTGAAAATCCTGAATTATCATTGCGTGATTATTATCAGGCAGGTGCAGACATTTTGACTGTTCATGCCGAGTCCACTCGTCACTTGCAACGCTTGCTCCAACAAATCAAGAGTCTTGGCGCTAAGGCAGGTCTTGCAATGAATCCGGCAACGTCAGCAGATGTGATCGATTATGTGTACGACCTGTTAGACCTCGTCTTGGTGATGTCGGTAAATCCGGGGTTTGGTGGACAAGCATTTATTCCATCTACACTCCATAAAATACATACTATCAGGGAAAAACTGAATGGCTATGGGAATCTTGATGTGCTGCTTGAGGTGGATGGTGGGATAATTCCTGAGACTGCAAGGCAGTGTGTACAAGCAGGAGCTAATTTGCTTGTCGCAGGGGCTCATGTTTTTCGTGCGAATTCACTAGAAGAGGGGATTACATCACTTCGACGCTTCTAGGCACAATGAAGATCACCGTTTCATATAGTGAATGAGTATGTATGGCGGAGAAGGATTCAAGCTGGCGGGGGGGAGAATCGTGCGTTTTTATACAATCAAATTACCACGATTTCTAGGGGGAATCATCAGAGCGCTGCTCGGTGCGCGGGGACGTGGATAAGTAAATAGATAAATAGAAAAAGCACCCAATGCGGTGCTTTTTTTTGTAAAAAATAAAATTAGATGGCTCGTGTTACTTTACCGCCTTTTAAGCAACGGCTGCAAACGCGCATGCGTTTCGCAGTGCCGTTCACATTAACGCGTACTTCATGGAGATTGGGAAGCCATCTTCGCTTTGTCAGGATGTGCGAGTGGCTGACCGCATTTCCGACGCTGGGGCCTTTTCCACATACTTCACAACGTCTTGCCATGTCACACCCCCCTTTTTCGTCCAATTAACTCGTCTATCATAGCATACGGTGTTGGCGTGTGCAATTTTAATTTGTCTGTAGTAAACTAAAACAAAGATTGATCGTCAAGGAGTGAGCTATATGCCAACTGTAATCAATACTGAGTATGGGAAAATCACCATTACTGAAGGTGTGATCGCTTCGGCCGTTGGAATGGCAGCGTTAGATACATATGGGGTCACGGATTTGGCTCCTCGCCGAAACGTCAGAGATAGTTTAACAGGTTTGCTTGGTAGGGAAGATCCGGCGCGTGGAGTGGAAATTCGCTCGCTGGAAGACAAGCTGGAGATTATTCTGTATATCATCGTGATGTACGGTTCGCGTATTCCTGACGTGGCCGATCAGTTGCGGGAAAACGTCAATGTCGCGTTACAAGAGTCGCTTGGACTTGTTGCTGATCAGGTCAACATTAGTGTGCAAGGGGTAAAGATTATGCATACTCCACCACCGCTATTGTTGAACTAACTGTTGACAGGGAGGTAGCAAACGGGTGATCATGCCGGATTGGCGAGAGTCGCTGAAAACCAAAAGCGTTCATCTCATACCCGGCGTTGGCCCTGAACGGGCGAATAGACTTGCCGAATTGGGAATTCACAACGTGTTTGACTTGCTTTTCTACTACCCCTTTCGCTATGAACAAACGAATGACCGTTGGATAAGAGACAGCAATCCAGAAGTGGATGCGGTGTTTCTTGTTGACGGTGTCGCGACGGTGCGCATGCGCGGGCGGACGAGCACGCTAAGCACTTGGGTGAAAAATGGCGATGAACGCGTGCGCGCGCTTTTTTTTAATCAACCTTATTTACGTCATCAATTAAAGCACGGCGTGATGCTGCGCTTAAAAGGAAAATTCGATCCTCAAAGTCAGACGATACTTGTATCTCGTTACGAGATGGTGCGTAACGTCGCATCGACTCCCACCATCATACCTGTTTATCGCGCTAACCCATATTGGGGACAACTTATGTTGCGTAAAATCATTCAAGAAGGTGTGCACACTTTTTCGGCAGAACTAGGGGAAGACTTGCCGGAACTCCTTCGCGACAAATATCGATTAGTGACACTGCAAACTGCGGTAGTAAACATGCATCAACCGGCAAATCAGGAAGCGCTTAGGCAAGCAAGGCGAAGAATTGTTTTTGAAGAATTTTTGCGTTTTCAGCTAGAAATTCAGGGCTTTCGCAAAAATCGTGAACAATTTAGACAACAGCCGTTGTCATTGCCATTATTAAAAAAATACGCAGAGGATTTTTTTGGTACGCTTGCTTTTTCTCCTACAAATGGGCAACGAGAAACACTTGCAGAAATACTCGCGGATATTGCCGCGGATTTACCTATGCATCGTTTGTTGCACGGTGAAGTGGGAGCAGGCAAGACGCTGGTGGTCTTTGCAGCAGTGGCTGCGCTTGCCAAGATGGGATATCAAACAGCGATGATGGTTCCGACTAGTGTATTGGCATGGCAACACGCTAAATCGGCTCAGCACTTGCTTGCACCGCTAGGGGTACATGTTGGCTATGTCAGTGGTTTTTTTTCGACCCTAGAAAGAGAACGGCTTTTTGCACAAATAACCGCTGGAGAATTAGATCTGATTATCGGCACTCAAGTGCTGACGCGAGAAGATTTGACTATCCCTCATTTGCGGCTTGTAGTCATTGATGAACAACATCGCTTTGGCGTGCAAGCGCGCAAACTTCTGCGCATGAAAGGTGAGTCGGTAGATGTGCTGCAGATGACGGCTACTCCCATTCCAAGAACCTATGCACTTACCATTTATGGCGATGTGTCTGTTTCGGCATTACGTGAATTGCCTCCTGGTCGGATACCCGTAAATACACGACTGGTAGATCCGACGAAAGAACAGCAGGTGCTACGTTTTTTGCGTAATCAACTTGCCCGTGGTAAGCAGGCTTTCGTCATTGCACCGCGGATTGCGCCACCAGAAGTGGAGACAGACGATGATTACAGTGCGAAAACATTGTTTACAAAACTGGAAGAGGAACTTGCTGGTTTTGCACTCGGTTTAGTGCATGGCAATCAGCCTGAAGCAGAGCGAATGCGCGTGATGGACGAATTTGCAAGTGGACAAGTGCAGGTGTTGATCGCCACCACCATCATTGAGGTAGGCGTGAATGTGCCTAATGCGACAGTCATTCTGATTTATGGTGGTGATCACTTTGGGTTGGCCACCTTGCATCAGTTGCGCGGTCGCGTCGGACGTTCTAATGAACCTGCTCACTGTGTGGTCATTGCTCGCCCGGAGAGTGACTATGGCAAAGCTCGTTTAGACGCTTTTTTGCAAAGTGACGATGGATTTTATCTAGCAGAACAAGATTTTCGTCTGCGTGGACCAGGGGAAGCGTTTGGAGAGCGCCAGAGTGGGATTCCCATCTTTTTGGTGGGCGATGTGATTCGCGATATGAAGGCGATGCAAACCGCCCGTCTCGTGGTGCAAGAATGGTTAAATGCAGAGGATTTTTGGCTGCTCCCAGCGTACAGCGCGCTGAGACAAGTAGTGCTCGAACAGGTTGATGGGCATGCAGATGCGTAAGCACACGATATATCAGCGCTTTGTATTGCCATTGTTGGCTATGCGCGCATTCACTTACGTGGTTGGTCAAATGGTGAAAAGTCCGCTCAGCCGATGGATCATTCCGGTTTATCTATTTCTCTATAAAATTAATCCCGCCGATGCGGAGAAACCATGGCAACAATATCGTTCATTTGTGGAATTTTTCTCGCGCAAGTTACAAACAGGCGCGCGGACGATACCTGACGAACAAGGGCTCGTTCTTTCTCCTGTCGATGGACTCGTTGTGGAAATTGGCACCATTAAGGAAGGCAAGGCGTTGCAGGCAAAAGGGGCAACCTATTCTTTGGAAGAACTGCTGATAGAGGGTGCAGAAAACTTTGCTGATGGTGATTTTGTCACCTTGTACTTAAGTCCACGCGATTATCATCGCATTCACATCCCGATTGCAGCCACTTTGCGGCGAATCTATCGTGTAGCTG
>JAJZCJ010000200.1 GCA_021846145.1 Bacillota bacterium | reverse complement strand
GATCTATTATTTGGGTTAGAAAACGAGGAAAATTTTTATAAACTACATCCAGATGAGTTAATGCCGACCCATCAACCTGATGGCAGCGTATCGCAAGTATTGTCCCATGCCCACATTCATCAAGCGATGGTGTCAGGATTTGATCGGTTTGAATGTGTGTATCAGCGTTCGTCCACAGGGGAGTTGTTTGATGCCGATGTCATGCTGACGAGGCTCAATTTTGGCGATACGACGGTTTTGCAAGCTATTGTACGAGATATTACAGAGAAAAAGCAGGCGGAATACGCCTTAAATGAATCGAGGAAACAACTTGAACAAATTATTAACTTTTTACCTGATGCGATTTTAATTGTTAATACGGAAGGAAAGGTCACTGTTTGGAACCGATCCATGGAAGAGATGACAGGAATTAAAGCAGAGGATATCATCGGAAAAGGGAATTACGAACATGCGCTACCGTTTTATGGTGAACGCAGACCGATTATGGTCGATTTAGTGATCGCGTCAGATGAAGAACAGCAAAAGAAATACATGTCTATCCGAAGCGAAAAGAACAGGATGACGGCAGAAACGTGGGTACCTGTATTGCGGAGCGAAAAACGATTTTTATATATCATGGCCACTCCGCTGTATGACTCTAATGGCTATCTGATTGGTTCTATCGAGTCGATTCGGGATATTACCGATCGTAAACAAATGGAAAATAAATTGCTAGATGCGATGGAAGCGGCAGAGGCGGCGACTCGCGCCAAGAGTGATTTTTTGGCCAACATGAGCCACGAAATCCGTACGCCCATGAACGCGATCATCGGCATGGCTTATCTTGCCTTGCAAACGGAACTAAGCCCCAAACAGCAAGATTATATAGGGAAAATTCAATCCTCCTCGCAGGCACTGCTGGGGATTATTAATGACATTCTCGATTTCTCTAAGATTGAGGCCGGTAAACTGGAGATCGAAGCCGTGGCATTCAATTTGGATGAGACGATGAATAACCTGGCTAATATGCTTAGTATGAAGGCGTATCAGAAGGGGTTGGAATTACTCTTTCAGTACTCATCCGATGTGCCGCAAAAGTTGAAGGGGGATCCGCTGCGGCTGGGTCAGATATTGATCAATTTGACCAATAATGCGATCAAGTTTACGGAGCAGGGAGAAATCATTGTCAAGGTTGAGTTGGTTCAACAACATGAGCAGAAAGTGACCCTGCAGTTCTCGGTGAAGGATACTGGCATTGGCATGACGCTGGAACAACAAAGCAAGTTGTTTCAGGCGTTTAGTCAGGCAGATGCTTCCACTACGCGAAAATACGGGGGAACCGGGCTGGGGTTGGCGATCAGCGCCCGACTGTCAGAACTGATGGGTGGCAGCATTTGGGTGGTCAGTGAGTCGGGCAAAGGCAGTACTTTTTACTTCACCGTCGTGTTTGACAGCATGGAAACGGTGGAAAACCGCCATCCTCTGATTCATTTTCACCATCAAATGATCAATGTATTGGCGATCGATGACAACGCGGTGGCGCGAGAGATCCTGATGAATATGTTACATGCGTTGCATTTTCAGGCGATGGGGGTGGATAGCGGGGAGCAAGGGCTGGCGGCGCTTTTGGAGGTGGCGTCGAGCGAGCCGTTTGATCTGGTACTACTGGACTGGCAGATGCCGGAGATGGATGGGGTGGAAACGGCACGTCGGATTCGGGAGTTGGGATTAGCACGGGAACCGGACATTATCATGATCTCTGCCTATGATCTTTCCGAATTGGCAGAGGAAATGAACCAATTCGGGATTGCAAAACGCCTGATCAAGCCAGTGACGGAATCGCAGTTATTCGATGCGGTGATGGATGTTATTGGTGCGGAGAAGAAATCATCGCTCATCGTTGCGACTCATCATGACGTGGCGACCGCTTCGGATCAGTGGCAGGGAATTCAAGGGGCACACATTTTGCTTGTCGAGGACAACGAAATCAATCAGCAGGTGGCAAGGGAAATTCTGGAGCAAGTAGGCGTGACGGTGGATATTGCCGGGAATGGCTTGCAGGCGATTGCGGCGCTGGAGGTACATTCGTACGATGCGGTGTTGATGGATGTGCAGATGCCGATCATGGACGGCTACGAGGCCACGCGGCAGATCCGCACGGATGCACGCTTTGCAGCGCTACCGATTATTGCGATGACGGCGAACGCGATGAGTGGGGATCGGGAGAAGAGTCTAGGGGTCGGGATGAACGACTATGTGACCAAACCAATCAATCCCAGTCAAGTATTTGCCGCCTTGGCCAGATGGGTGACACCTGCTCATCCAAGACCCATGATGCCCTCACGCGCTTCTCACCGCGCTGGGGCGATCGGCGCAGCGACAGACGAGTCAGTGGAACCACGGCCGTGGCCGGAACTTCCAGGCATCTCATTGGAAGATGGATTGACAAGGGTAGGCAATAATCGAAGCCTTTATCAAAAGTTATTGGGCCAGTTTCGTGCGAGTAACGAGGAGATGGTGGCGAACATTCAAGCGGCGTGGAGGGCGGGCGACTTACCAACGGCGGCGAGGATGGCGCACACGGTGAAAGGGGTGGCGGCGAATCTTGGAGCGGATGAGTTGGCGGCGGTGGGAGCGGAATTGGAGCGTGCGTTGAAACAGGTGCAGACGGACGGCGTAGAGGCGCTCATCGAGACGTTTGCGACTGAACTTGACATCGTCACAGACGGAATTCGAGCATTTGAAGCGGCGCTAGCTGAACCGCAGCAAGAGCTGAGGCCAACGGGGCAAGCCAGCATGGATCTGGAAGTGGTGCGGGGGCAGGCGATGCAACTGGCGCAGATGCTGGAGCGAGGAATGGTCGATTCGATGGAACAGATCGAAACGCTAGAGAGACAGCTTGGGAAAAGTGAAGTGAAGACGCAGTGGGAGCGACTCAAGCAGCATGTGGATTTTTTTGACATGGATAGTGCATTAGAAGATCTCAATGAAATTGCAGTGATTCTGACTATTTCATTGGGGCAGTAGTATATGGTTATTGATTGGGCTGCCCATTTCCTTGGTGTAGTGACACCACATTTCCAACTGACTCATACTATAGGTTAACTGTATCCCTTACCCTTGTGAACTCGGTTTGAACAAGGAGGGATCGCTAGTGTCTATTGGGAGAAATAATCGTGCAAAGTCCTTCTTAACGGGCCGAGAGAGAGAAGTATTTGAACTCTTGGTACAAGATAAGACCACCAGGGAAATTGCCGAAATCCTTTTCATCAGTGAGAAGACGGTTCGCAACCACATCTCTAATGTGATGAAAAAGCTGAACGTGAAAGGTCGGTCACAAGCTGTAGTGGAACTAGTTAGGATGGGCGAAATCCAAATTTAGTACTAACCCCCGATGCCAGTGTGTCGGGGGTTGTTTTTTTGTGATCTATGCTTGACACATCTGCTGTTTAATCCTACAGTTTGTAGCAAAGTGAGGAAGATAATTATGCATAAAGAGTCTTTACGTCAACAAGTATTATGGTTAGTTTGGGAAAAAGGTCCCTGTAGCGCTACTGATGTCTGTGAGACAATTAGGCAAACGCGTGAAATTTCACTAAATGCAGTACAAACTGTGCTCAATCGCTTGGTAGAGCAAAATATTTTAATTCGCAAAGGTACCCGGCGTTTGTTTGTCTATGAGGCAAATCCGAGTGAAGAGACGATCAGAGAAAGCGCTACCCGTGCTGCCGTTGATTTATTGTCACAGTCTGGTGAGGGGGGGTTTGTCCACTTTTTAGATACCATTGATAAACTTCAACCAGATGCGATCGACAAGCTTGAAAAACTTTTAGCACAGCGTAGGGCAAAGGAGGATGGGTCTTGAGGCATTTGTCTGTTTTGAAAAAATACTCGTATTCCTTGACCGCGATGATAGTGACAATGGGCATGGCGTTATCATTGGTTTTTGCTTTGGTGAGTGCTTTGCGTCACCTAATTTGGTTACAAATGATGAAAGAACATCCAATGATCCCTGGATGGCTTTGGGTCAGTGTGGTAGTGCTTACAATGATGATCGTTGTTTTTTGGTACAGGGTCATGATGGCTATAATGAAGTATAGTCGGCAAAGGAAGTTACTTACAAATAGCATCGCGCTGCAACTGCTTCCTTTCCCTAGAATAATTCAAGATGACCTTTTGAAGATGGCAGACTGGTATTTGCTTGATGATGAAACACATCAGTATGCGTTTACATGGGGTATTACTCATGCGCGAATCGGTATTTCAACTGGTTTGTGGAATGTTTTAGATGACGCTTCCCGAAAAGCAGTGATGTACCACGAAGTGGCGCATGTTGTAGCGCGTGATTCATTTCAGCAAACCGTGCTGCAGGTATTGTCTAGCGCTTTGCATCCTTTTGGATTGAAGGCACTGTACCGGAGGTACTTATTGCGTCGTGAAATCGAAGCAGACCAGTTGGCGATTTCTGCCTGCGGCGGTGATGATGTGCCGCTGCTTACAGCAATATTGATCGCTACACGATCAATGCCAAGTCAAGGGGAACGAGTAGGTTTGGCAGGATCATTAGATGCCCGTATACAGTTCCTTGAGACTAGCCAATATCCTTCTTGGTGGGATCGGACGATTCGGTATCGGCTGCTCGCGACGTTACTGGCTGTTTCCTTAACGATTGGTGAAGGATTGCTTGTGTGGTGTCATTAAAGTGATTCACGGAGGTAGTTATTGCTAGTGCTTGACTTGCCCCAACCTTTATACTACAATTAGTAGTATAAAGGTTGGGGCAAGTCATTCTAGGAGGGGTTTACATGCGGTCTAAAACAGAGGTTACTTTGTTGGCGATCCTAATGCTGGTTGGGGTGGGTTTGAGTACCCATCAGATGGCTACTGCGAAAAGCAAACCATCGTCTTTGTTGCCTGCGCACGATGTTCTGGTGGGGGCTGCGGCTAGTCCTGCGATGGGAATGGGGAATGGAACGTTACTGGTTGATCACATTGGGACGGGACGGTTGGCAAAAATTAAGTTAGCCCATGGTGTCAATGCATTTCAAGTAGCCATCGTTGGAGACACAGCCTATGTACCAACGCTACAGGGAAGAACTTACATTGTAAATTTGCAATCCAATAAAGTGATGTCTCATTTTACAACTCCAGTGGATGCAAGAATTGCCACTACATCTGCAGATCATCATCTTTTGATTATTGTTGGTACGAAAAATGTAACTGCCTATGCCCTTCCTTCACACCAAATGATTTGGCAAACTGGTTTGGGAGGGAATGCGCTTGCCATTGTTGGTAATCGCGCATATTTATCAGGCAACACGGATAGCAAAACCACTATACTCGATGTGAAGAGTGGGAAAATCATTACGACACTTCCGATTGGAAATATTGAAGACTCAGTTTATGACGCGCAAACGCATTCTTTGTGGTTGGCTAATTGGAATAATGGGGATATGACCGTCCTAAATACAAGAGATAATCATGTTGTAAAAGTGATCAGGGAAAATGAAGGTGGCGGTTTCTCGATGCACTCCATGATGAGTTCCATGGGCGGATTTATGCAGTTAGCAGTGGCTCCTACAGGCAAACAGGTGTACGCATCTTCATTTAGTGGCAATATCATGGTGTACAATGCAGCCAAAGTATCTTTTGAAAAGAATATTCCGATCGCGATTCCGATGGCGAAATTGAGCGGCATCGCGATTGATCCGTCTGGTCAATATGCCTATACGACTGTTGAAAGCGCTAAAGAGACGGTGCGAGTATCTTTGCAAACTGGGAAGATGACTTCCACTTATGCGGGTCTGGAATCCAATCGCTGGAATGTGATTCGCGGTTAGCTTTATCTGAAAATGATCGTCTTGTTGCCATAACGCAAAATTCGATCTTCTAAATGCCAATGAATTGCGCGTGTTAATACTTGGCGTTCAATTTCACGCCCCACTTTTTTCATGTCATCTGCTGTATATCCGTGATCAATGCGCTGCACGTCTTGTTCAATAATGGGGCCTGCATCGAGTTCACTGGTTACGTAATGGGCCGTGGCACCGATAATCTTGACTCCACGCTCAAAAGCTCGTTCATAGGGCTTCGCACCGACAAATGCAGGTAAAAACGAATGGTGAATATTGATGATCGGA
>JAJZCJ010000199.1 GCA_021846145.1 Bacillota bacterium | reverse complement strand
CTTCATTTAGTATTTGGCGGGGGCATTTTGCTTGGCATCGCGGGCACCGTCCTCGTATCCGTCAGACGACGGGTACGGACTGCGTAGTCATGATCAGCACACAATGGTGATATCAAATCATCGTAGTGGAGCCTACCCGTCGGCTTTATTATGTCCTTCCACCGTGATATAATGAGTGTCTGATATCATGCACCCGTAGCTCAGGTGGATAGAGCGGTGGTTTCCTAAACCGCGTCTTGCGGGGGTTCGAGTCCCTCCGGGTGCATTAAAAACCGTATAAAATCAAAGTTCGCGGGCATGGATTAAAATTCCACGCCCGCTTTTTTACGCCTAGTGCACACAAACTGCACACATTCACTATGTAAAAAAGAACCCCGCATCAATGGAGGCCACTGATTCGACAACAACAATCTATGATTTTAAGTCCATACATTGAGCTCTATCACTTAATTATTCCCAAGGATAATATGTTGCGTCAGATTAATGAACTAGTTGACTTCTCCTTCGTTTATGATGAACTCAAGGAACACTACTATCTGGACAACGGTCGAAACGCCATTGAACTGATTCGAATGTTCAAGTACTTGCTTTTGAAGGCGATTTTTGAATTATCCGATGTGGACATCGTCGAGCGATCCAAATACGATATGTCATTCAAATATTTTCTTGACATGGCACCGGAAGACGCGGTGATTGAGCCGCGTTCCTTAAACAAGTTTCGAAAGCTGCGAAGAGCAGTCTATAAGGTCGATGAATCCCTGAAATCTAAGTTCCCAGCGAAAAATACAACCGATGTGCTAGAGGATGAAATCGGTTACTGTCAACAGCCCATCACCGTGCTTGAATCAGAAGGAGGCGTCTGCCAGCTTCCTAAAGTACAAGAACCACTTAATTTGTTGAAAAAAACGGTCGCGGATGACTTGGAGCAACTGCGAATCTCGGCAGACCAAGATGCAAGGGTGGGGCATAAGAGCGCGAATTCCTCTTTCTTTGGGTACAAGACGCATATTGCCATGACCGAGGAACGGCTGATTACGGCAGCTATTGTCACGACGGGTGAAAAGAATGACGGCAAGCAACTGCAGACACTGATTGAAAAAAGTAAGATAGCTGGCGTGAACGTCAAGATGGTCATCGGAGATACTGCTTATTCGGAAAAAGAAAACATAAAGTATAGTAGCGACAACGACATTGAATTGGTCGCCAAATTGAATCCACTCATCACACGGGGGAGCCGCATAAGGACAAAACCACGAATTTAAGCCACCCACAAAAATATCAAAATTTACGCACATCCAACCAACTTAAGGTTCAATGAACTCTACGCCATATTCTGCTTTTGCAAACCGAAGTTGTTTGTCCCTTGATACGAAAGCGAGGCCATGTTCAATGGCTGTGGCTAAAATAAGAGCGTCGGGAGTTTTAATCGATCGTCCGTTTACACGTTGTTGTACCTGAATCTGTGCAGCTCTTCTCGCCACTCCTGAGTCAACGACCAAAATTCGACGTTCATCCAAAAGTCTATCTGCACGAAGGTGTTCACCATGTTTTAGATTGTTTCTGATCTCACACTCGGAAATGGCTGAAAAGAAAAACGCATCCCCCGACCAATTATCTTACGTAGAAACTCGGTGACAGATGCGTCATTCGCCAGAAGATAAATTCTAATATTTGAATCAAGTAAGTATCCCGGCAATCAGATCCACTCCTCACGGGAGCGTCGAATATTTTCAATGACCACTTCTGCTTCCTCCACCGTGAAGTCCGGCGGTGCACTTAAAATTTCATCCAAATCAGCAGCAGCATTCAGTTCTATAGTCTCCGACTCCATATCAATCACAATCCATTTACGACTAATGTGATTTTTTTTCAAAAAATCCCGAAGTTTTATCGCAAGATCAGGGTCAAGCTTTTCATTCAAGGCCATCAAAATCCCGCCCTTTCAACGTTTCGTATAGCCATACGTTACCACATACGAATGACACCGAGATTTACCATTCTGTTTGCCCCAAAGAACCATGCCTTATCATTCAATTTCATTATAAACTGAACCATTCTAAAAAGAACACGTAATTCCATCTCAGTTCTTATTCTTATCTAGTCACACGCTCAGTATAACCCATCGCTTGATATCCTTTAAGCATGCGTAAAAACATAGGGACATGCTCGTCAATATAGTCATCGATTTGTACTTCCTGTTTTAAAACGTTCATTCGATGAAGTCGTCCAGCATATTGTTGCAGGGTTCCTCTCCGACAAATCGACCCGTCGCGAGTATCACCCGCTCTTCTTCATGCGAAATGGCTCGTAGTTTTTCGATAGTAGATTTTCACTGTCTCATCCCCATTCCTCCGCGCAAAACAACAATGAGAGTTAGTTGACCATACAATAAACCACTCCTTGTAAATCAAAAACCCAATCTCGCATGGAGACTAGGTTCCGCCTAAAATATGGGTCGCGGTTATGCATGGTGAAGGCGAGGGGCGACGATACCCAGAAAGTACGTACTAAAAAATCCTTATCAAATTGAGGTATGTTCCTATCGTCATCTATCTATTATCTAATGTTTCATCTGTTTTTAATCCAGCATTTCCATACTAACATTACCCAACAACAGTTTAATACTGAGTCCAATCACCAATTCAAACTCCGAATTTTTATTCAATTATTTATATTTATATGTAATTTGTCGATTTCAGCTTCTTGCACATTCGCCCCCGTATGTGCAAGAAACTTGCTCTGAAATTCTTTAAGAAGATTGGAAGAACTTGCACTTGGATTAACGTTCCCGACCTGTAAAGAGGGGGCATTCCCTGTACTAAACTCGGCTACAATAAATTCCATGTCAATCTTCGCCTTTAGTTATCAGACTAATGGCCTTAGCGATTGCTTCCCGTGTCTCGCTCGGAATCTTGTCATCTGGGTCGTGCGACGGCCCGAATGGATGTGTTGGTGTCCAGGCGGTGGCCAAGGCCATGATTGCAGTCATAAGAAAGCCAGGAGTGAACGTCGTTCCCACCAAGCCATCGTTTTGCGCATCCAATATCGCTTTAATTTTCTTGTCGCGGACAGAAGCACGCTCGATTAGATTGTCTACCTTCTGCTCCAAACTATACCATGTCATTAACCGTACTATATGTGGATGTGTCATAGCCCAATCAAATACTTTTACCGCATAACCAGAAAGATCGCCAGGTGTAAAGGAAATTTCCTCATAAACGCGAGTTAAGTGTTTCTCGAGCACAGTTTTAAAAAGTGTTTCTTTATTGTCAAAGTAGATGTAAATCAGATTCTTGTTGCATCCAGCATTCTTAGCGATGCGGTCAACACGCGCACCCGCAATGCCGTAGGAGGAGAACTCCTCCATAGCCGCCTCTAAAATCCTTTCTTTAGTTGCCTCAGCGTTTCTCAAAGGATGTACCACCTCTTCTAAGCTTCCAGTTCATGTTTTCAATATATCACACGAACAATACACTTGACTAACTGGTTAGTATTAAATATGATGTAACCAACCGGTTAGTTAAATCTCACATGAGCTGAACCAAATTGGTTAAAACTATCCGGTAACTCTAACGAAGAATGGGGAATACACAATGACGCAACCTAACACAAAGATTGCCCTTGTTACAGGCGGAAGCCGTGGTATTGGCAAAAACACAGTACTCAGCCTTGCGAGTCAAGGTGTTGATTCAATCTTCACATACCGTTCTAATCAAGAAGAAGCAGAAAAAGTTGTATCTCAGATCCGTGAAACTGGGCGTAAGGCCATTGCCTTACAGTTCGATGCCGGTAATGTGCGTTCATTTGATGCTTTTGTAAAAAATGTACATGGTGCGCTTAAAGACATGGGAGTTGAGAAATTTGACTACCTCGTGAATAACGCGGGTGTCTCACACCACAACTCATTCGAAAAGACAACTGAGGAAGAATTGGATCAGTTGTACGAAGTGCACTTCAAGGGAGTCTTCTTTCTGACGCAGAAACTCTTGCCACTAATCAATGATGGCGGCCGGATTGTGAACATCTCCACAGGTCTTACACGCTTTGCGGTTCCAGAAAGCGGTGCTTACGCATCTGTGAAAGGTGCCGTTGAGGTTCTTACCAAGTACATGGCAAAAGAGCTGGGACCACGCGGGATCACAGTCAACGTTGTCGCTCCAGGGGCTATCGCTACAGATTTTAGCGGACTCCGCACCAATCCCGACTTAAAGAAGCTTATCGGGGGTATGACGGCTCTCGGTCGTGTCGGAGAACCCGAGGACGTTGGAGAGGCTATCGCTTCGCTCCTCTCGGACGCAAATCGTTGGGTTAATGCCCAGCGAATCGAGGTTTCGGGTGGTATGTCACTGTAACTTCAAGAGCATCAGAGCGTTGAGTGGTGCCAAAGCCTATGTGTGTCGACGCGGACCTCTGGAGACGTGCGATGGCATCACCTCCGAGGCCTGCGTCGAGCTTTTTTTGTAATAAGCAGACTTGGTCGTTGGACTGAGAATGACGGAAGTCATACTGTCACTGACAGTAACATTCGAAAAGGAGACACATCCCTTGACTAACCTAAGAAACAAAGTGGCATTGATAACAGGATCGGGACGTGGAATCGGAAAAGCCATTGCGGAAAGATATGCGTCTTTAGGGGCCGATGTTGTCGTCAATTATACGAACAATAGAACTGCCGCAGAAATCACCGTTTCCAATTTACAGGCCTATGGAGTGAAGGCGCTAGCTATTCAAGCTGATATTGCCAAGGTCGCCGAGGTCAGGAATATGTTCCAGACAACACTGAAGAAACTCGGCAAGATTGACATTGTCGTCGCGAACGCGGGCATTGAGGTTGTTAACGTTCCGACAGTTGATATCACGGAAGAACAGTATGACAGACTATTTGAAGTAAATACCAAGGGTGCATTTTTCACCATACAAGAAGCCGCAAAACACGTGGCAGATAACGGACGCATTATCTACATTTCGTCAAGCACTACCACTAGTGCCATGGCTGGTTATGCTTTGTATGGTAGCAGCAAGGTAGCACCGATGTATCTTGTCGAGGCTCTGGCGAAGGAAATCGGATATCGAGGCGTCACGGTGAATACAATCGTCCCGACTGTTATAGAGGGTGCGGGATTATGGACGAACCCAGAAGATAGAGGGGAATTTAAACATACGCTTACCCAAGCACATCCAATGCGGCGATTAGGTACGTTAGACGATGTGGCCAATGTGGCCGAGTTTTTCGCCAGCGACCTGTCATCCTATGTCAGTGGGCAACGTCTATTGGTTAGCGGCGGTGCTCTTCAATAAAGGAAATTCATTTCTAAAGCTTCGTTGGCGCGAATATCATGAACTTAGTGACGATGTTCCGTTGACAAGAAACCGCCGACCTAAACAGGAAGGCGGCCCTTTATGTTTACTGTTTTGGTCACTCTGTTGTGGAGATAATTTTTACATACCGTTTCATAATTAAATAATTCATGTATGTGCTAGTTATATTGGTGTTTGCCTTTTTCAACGGGGCCTTACTGAATTATCCTGCCCGATAGTCCCGCAAGGTACCCGGCTAGAAGACTGCATTTTCATACAAAATCCTTTCGTGTTCGCGGACGAGGTTGTTCAGAGCTTTCAATGATGTTCTAAAAATGGAAAGGGTTAACTAGTTAAATGTTGAATCACGTTCGGTAACCACTCTTCCAACGTCTCAAACGTATAACCCGCTTCTTTGGCTTTTCGAGTGTCCATGTAACGAGAAGCACTCTCACTATAGGGCGACATATCGTCTTCTCCCGTTTGTGTCACTATAACGGCTGTACGCTCTATGTGTTCTTCTAGAACAGAGAAGAAATCTCTCCATGTAATTACTCCCTCGGAGCATGCGTTTATCGATCCAACCAAACGGTTTTCAGCAATCCAATGCAGAAAGTGGCGTGTTGGTAAAAGACTGCCTCCGCCAAACGCTTCCCCTCTGCATAGTCAAAATCACTACGATTACCCCGCCTCACAGGATAACGGTATGGGTCAAACCCCTCTTCCACCCATGCCTCATTACTATCCCGGTACACAGCCATCGACGAGGTAAAAACATAGTTCTGGACTCGGTTTTTAAACACTTCAACGGCAACAAAGGCATCATTGGGTGCG
>JAJZCJ010000198.1 GCA_021846145.1 Bacillota bacterium | reverse complement strand
GAAGGATCACCTCGTTCTTGCGTTGTTGGAACCAGATCCTAATAAGAGAGAACGCGCAATGAAAAAGGTGCTTGCTGTCATCGCTAAAAATCGAACCCCCATACGACCAGGCAGAAAATTTGAACGCAAAACCCCTAGGAAGAAACGTTTTTATATGAACAAGAAATCGGCATTGTAAATGATTTGATGTTTAAATTGACGACATTGATTACAGAAGGGCAAAAACAGATTACCTAGACAGCGGAACGCACTAGTTTTCGACTCATGTATATGGCCGCAACTACCATCACTTTTTCCCCATGTTGTAAAATAGGGCTTACGCTTTACAGGTTGATTCTTTAGAAAATCTAGTCCAGCTTGCAATAAGGCGTTTGTTCTTTCTTCCGCTGTCCTTTCCTCATCTGAAATATATCTTGGCTCAACAATCGTCCAGCTATTAGGCAATGAGCCAAAATCTTTTCTCCACTCAATATTTTTTGAAATCGTCAAAATAGAGGGGAGGCTTTCGTCTCTTTTATCCCTGCAATCCCTCCGGTAACAGTATAAGGCTGCTGCTCTGTTGAGTCGTTCCACTATCTCAGGAGGTAACCAAATCATTTGTGTAAAACCACATGCAGAACATTGTAATGTATAAGGTATTTCATTGGTTCTCTTTTTTGACATGATTTACGTTACCCTCTTTCAAGTTTGCTAATTCTAAAATTAACTCGAACAAATTAACATTCTAATTCTAACACGAACCAAGACGAATATATTGATGATTTGGTAACTATTTGTCCAAGAAGGACAATTCTCGGACGAATAATTTCAGCGTGTTTGGCAAGGTCAATTTTTGCGTAACGAGCGTTTGTTTGGCTCATCCGTGTGGGTGAGCTTTTTGTGTTGGGATTTTTAGGTACGTGACTGAAAACAGCCCATTCTTTTGGACTTACGTGCGGTATACCTGTTGCATAAGGTTGCGAGGAAGGTGAGAGCATGGCAATATGGACAATCGAATTCGGGTGTGGGCACACTCACGATAAAGAATTGCACGGACCGGAAAGCTCACAAGAATGGTTTGCAGAAATGTTAACCACAAAACCCTGTGACGAATGCTGGAAGAAAGAGGGCAAAGAAAAGAAACAGCAAGAGTATGACAAAGAAAACAAAGAATCAATCGAATGGGCGCAGCAACGTGAACTGCCAAATCTGAATGGATCCGAAAAACAGATCCCTTACGCGAACACGATGAGAAAAAAACTCATCGTAAATATTGAGTCTCACCTAAACGGCTGGGTAGCACTATACGGTGAAAAAGTTCACGCGGCGCTTTGTAAAATTTACGAAGAAACAACCGCGAAATGGTGGATTGACACCAAAATTGAGCATGTTGAACAGTTTGTTAAAGATTTTGATGTGGAGTCCGCCTTTTGCGTAGATGATACGATCATTTATCCTGACGCTCCGATTTCAAACACCATTGCCGATATTCGATACGTAAAAAGCAGCGACAATCCACTCACGTACCTTCTTAACGTTGACTTTCCAGAAATTAACGATCATTTTAAGGAAGTTATCCACAATCTACTTATGTATTGGAATAAAGAAAAGCATGTTTGGCATCGATATGTGGACGACATGGCAGGGACTATCGAAGATCGAGTAGCAGAGGTAGGGAACGCTCTGCTAGGGAACGGGTTTGTTGTGAAAATCGAGGATGCGTTGATCCGTGAAAAAGCCATTAATGGTGACTTTGAGGATGAAGTCACACGATGGATCTTTGCAAAAATGTCGAGATTTTATATTCGATGGGGCAAGTAAGAAGATTATTACAAGGAAGCAAGAGGGATTCATTCCTCGGCTTACACCAAACCACACGTGACTGTCCGAAAGGAAAACTACGAGGAGTTGCTTGATTTTGCGGATCGATACGATTTTACCCTCCATCCATCAGCTTCGCGGATGATCGAACAAGCTGAATTTGAGCGAGAACAAGCGCTACGAGTGAAGGTGGAAACACGCGAGAGGTCGCAAACTGTAAAACCGTCGAACGTGCTAGAAATAGAAGGGGAGGTTGAGATCCTTGAAGAGTTTCGCGTTAACGACTGAACTTTTGCCCCATCAGGTGGATGCTGTAACAAAGTTACGCGGTTCCGCTTTAAATGCCCTGTTCATGGAACAGGGCACGGGCAAATCGCGCACCGTGATTGAATTGGCTAATATTCGATCGGAGAAAATCGATAACGTGGTATGGTTTGCACCAGTTTCGCTGAAAGCCACCGTCCATGGAGAAATCTTAAAGCATACCGATTGTACAGAAAGTGAAGTCTACGTATTCAATGATAAAACCGATGAAGATACGATCCCACTTGATCGCATGTGGTATGTCGTAGGCATCGAGTCAATGAGTTCCAGCGCCCGCATGATTTTTGCTGTCCAAAAAATTATCACCGAAAATTCAATGGTGATACTTGATGAGTCGACTTATGTAAAAGGGCATCGCTCAAAACGTAGTGAACGAATCACACTGTTTGCCAAAAAAACACAGTATCGAATGATTTTAACCGGCACGCCCATCACGCAGGGCGTTCAAGATTTGTTTGCGCAGTTCAGGTTCCTCTCGCCAAAAATTTTGGGATACGCCTCTTTCTATTCCTTTGCGGCCAATCATCTTGAGTATAGTGACAAGTACCCTGGACTGATTGTACGGGCACACAACGTAGAAGATCTAGCAGAAAAAAACTAAGCCTTATACTTACCAAGTGCGAAAATCGGAATGCTTAGACCTGCCAGACAAGCTGTACACGACGCGTTATTTCTACATGTCAAAAGAACAGCGTGGAGTATACGAAGCAACAAAAGAATATTATCTTGAAAAATTGGACGAGCTGGACGATGACGACCGTTTACGCATGTACGACATATTTGTAATGTTCACACGCCTTCAGCAGATTGTGAGCGGGTTTGATGATGATGGAGAGTATCAACATGAACGACTGAACACATTGCTAGAAGTGGTTTCCGAGATCGAAGACGACGAAAAAATTGTGATCTGGGCAAAATTTCAGTACGACATTGAACAGATTGTACAGGCGTTAAGCGATAAATACGGAGAAGATATGGTCGCCCAATTTCATGGAAAAATCAACGAAAAAAAGCGCAACCAGGAGGTTGAGAGATTCCGCAAAAACGCCCGTTTCTTTGTTGCGACACAAAGCGCTGGCGGCCACGGCTTAACACTCAACGAAGCCAGCCAGGTGGTTTTTTATAACAACAACTTCAAATATTCTGAGAGGGCACAGGCAGAGGATCGCTGCCACCGGATCGGGCAGACGAAGAGTGTAGTCTATACAGATATAGAGTGCATTAGTAGCATTGATAGCCGTATATCTGATGCTTTGATCCGCAAGGAATCCGTGTTGGAAGCCTTCAAACGCCAGGTAGACAAAGTGAAACGAGAGGGACTCAGGGAAATGATTAATAGTCTGTAAAGGCTAGCATTCTACATATAGAGCTGTGCTAATGGCGAGTACAACTCTATATGTAGAATTATATTCTCTATAACGAAAATAGTTGCGCTTTAACGAATATAATGGTACAATATAAATATGATAAATGCTTACGGAAAGGAGTTGACGACGTGAGTAAGGTCTATGGTGAACGAAATGTTTATGAAGCTACGCAGGAACGATTGGATTTCATCTTCAGCGAGTTTGAGAATATTTACGTAAGTTTTTCGGGTGGTAAGGATAGTGGAGTGTTGCTTAACTTGGTGATCGACTATATGAAAGCAAATGGGATTACAAAAAAGATCGGTCTTTTTCATCAGGATTTTGAAGCGCAATACTCAAAAACCACTGAGTTCGTGACCAGAATGTTTGAAAATAGCTTGGATTATGTGGATCCCTATTGGGTGTGCTTGCCGATGGGGTCAAAGACTCCGCTCAGTAATTATGAAATGTACTGGTATCCTTGGGATGACGAAAAACAAGATATTTGGGTGCGTCCTATGCCGGATCTGCCTTACGTGATCAATCAAGGGAACAACCCATTGGATTTTTACGAATACAAAATGATGCAAGAAGACCTCTATCATCAATTTGGGCGCTGGTACAAGGATAAGTGCGGTGGCGGCAAAACGATTGGACTAGTCGGTGTACGCGCTGACGAATCATTGCACCGTTACAGCGCTGTTGCAAACAAAAAAAACGACTATGTTGGGCGCAAATGGATTACCCCGCAATTCAAGAATGTTTGGTCAGCCTTCCCTATCTACGACTGGACAGTTGCCGATGTGTGGGGGGCTAATGCGAAATTCCGCTATGACTACAATCGTCTCTATGATCTCTATCATAAAGCAGGTGTGCCGATCGAGGAAATGCGCGTGGCCAGCCCGTTTAACGAGTGGGCGACTACCAGTTTGAACATTTACCGTGTGATTGAGCCTGCGGTATGGTCAAAACTCGTGGGGCGTGTGCGTGGGGCGAACTTTACCGCAATTTATGGCGGCACAAAGGCGATGGCGTACCGAGATATCAAGTTGCCGGAGGGCCACACATGGAAATCTTACACGGAGTTTTTGCTTTCCACGCTACCGGAAGAAATCCGCGAAAACTATTTGGAGAAGTTTAAGACTTCGATGGAGTTTTGGGCAAAGACAGGCGGTGGTTTTGCGGAAGATGTAATTGCAGAAATTGAGGAGTGCGGTTATCGGATTCGCCGCAATGGTATTTCAAATTACACAAAAGATGGAAAGACAAAAATCGTATTTGAGGGTGAAATGCCAGATCACACGGACGATGTGAAATCAACTATCGACATTCCTTCTTGGAAGCGCATGTGCATTACTATCCTTAAAAATGATCATCAATGTCGTTTTATGGGCTTTGGTCCCACAAAGGTGCAGCAAGAAAAAATCAACGCGCTAAAAGCAAAATATCGAAACTTGTGAGGTGTTGATCATGTTTACCAGTCCAGCTTACGGCATTCGCCGTGTGCCAATAGAGCGAATTCGCGCAAATGAATATAATCCCAATGCAGTCGCCCCACCAGAAATGAAGCTTTTATATGAAAGCATCAAGGAAGACGGATACACCATGCCGATTGTTTGCTATCACAACGAAGCTGATGATACGTATGAGATTGTTGATGGGTTTCATCGCTACACGGTCATGTTGAAACACAAAGAGATTTACGACCGAGAACAAGGGTGTTTGCCTGTTTCCGTGATTGACAAGCCAATCGAAAATCGTATGGCTTCCACCATTCGGCACAACCGCGCTCGCGGAAATCATGATGTGGAACTAATGAGCAACATTATCAGTGAACTGCACAAGTTAGGGCGATCTGATACCTGGATCGCAAAACATCTTGGTATGGATGCAGATGAAATTTTGAGACTTAAACAAATCACTGGATTGGCTGAATTGTTTCGTAATCACGAATTTTCTAAAACCTGGGAGTGATGGTATGTTGACATTTGAGCCCTTTCGGATCTGGCTTGTGAAAACAAAGAAAGGTAGGGTGGCGGTTCGCGAGGAATGTGGATTTAGCAGCTCTACCTTCGCAAAAATCATGAATGACTCCTTCCCAATCCGTTCAGACACGATTGAAACATTGTGTGAGACGTACAATTTGAAAATCAATGAAGTGATCGAATTTAGATCAAGTAAGCCAAAACCAACAGAGGAGTGAGATCGTTGAGCAGAACGTACAACGTGTTCCATTTGTACATCCCGCCTGAAGAGGACAGCGAATGGGATCAACTTAAAGAAAAGTTTCAAAAGGGGAAACTGTCTGAATTCGTTCGGAAAGCGGTAATGGATAGGGCTTATGCAGAAAATATTCTTTTACGCGAAACGGACGTTGCTGAAAAACATATCGAAATGGTGATCGATGGTGAAAAATACGCTGGAACGCTGACTAAGATTTAAAGATGTACAATGAATGCGGAGGTGTTGTCATTGACCACCAGGCGCGAATCATTCGAACTAACGAACACAGAGCGAATGGCAGACATGATCAACGGCGTGACCTTTATCAACATACCGGCGCTGTCCAACGAGGACGGCACGGCGTACGATTCCGGCGTGTACGATGTGTTGTACGAGTTGGCACATTCGATACCCGAACGGCTACGATCAGCTTATATCATCGACTGCGACAAACTGCCCATGTGGGACATGCGGGAGGAACAGTTGCAACGGGCGTTGGGCAGGT
>JAJZCJ010000197.1 GCA_021846145.1 Bacillota bacterium | reverse complement strand
TGGCGATATCGATGTGTTTATTGCGCCAGTTATCGGGTTCCCTGCGACTCCGATTGGAGATCGCGAAATTGTTATCGAGGGCGTACCCTATGCGATTCGACCTCACCTTAATCGCTTTACGAGTTTATTTAATTTGACCGGTCTGCCTGCGATGTCTATTCCATGTGGCTTGTCAAAACAAGGATTGCCACTTGCCGTTCAACTGGTGGCAGGTGCTGCGCAAGAGGAAAAATTGATTCAGGTGGCGGCTGTGTTAGAAAAGGCGTTTCCTTTTCAGGCACCACCTTTATTTGTATAATCCTAAAAATGTAAAACAGCTGCATGAAAGGTGGACTGAATTTTGGACGCAGAAGTTGTCTGGCAATCATGGAGTGGGGATGTGCGTCTTGATGCTGCGTTACAGCAGGAATTAGAGGCGATTATCGCAGGAAATGACAGTGAAGAGTTGCAAGATCGATTTGCACAGGATCTGGAATTTGGGACGGGAGGCATGCGTGCGAAACTCGGCGTGGGGATTAATCGCATGAACGTACATACAGTTCGCCGTGCCACGTGGGCGGTCGTGCAGTGGCTCATTGACAAGCATCCAGACAAACGCAAATTGGCGATTGGTTATGATGGGCGCCACAAGTCAAGGGAATTTGCAGAGGCCGTTGCGCAGGTGGCAGCGGCTTTGCAGGTGCATGCGGTGTTGTACGTACACCCGCGGCCCACTCCGTTTTTGTCATATGCGGTGAGATCTCTACAGTGTGGGGCAGGCGTAATGGTGACAGCTAGTCACAATCCGCCTGAGTATAACGGGTATAAGGTATACGGTGATGATGGCGGGCAGATTTTAGAGGAGGATGCGGCGTCAATCGTTCATCGGATGCAATCGCAGTCGGACATTTTTGCCGTGCCCTATATGTCTCCTCAAGATCCGGAGTATCAACAATGGGTGGTGGCCACTGATCAGGCATTAGAAGAAGCGTATTTTCATGAGATTATTTCGCTGAATCACCTGGCAAGTGCTGAAGAACAGGCAGCATTACAGATCGTTTACACGCCGCTACACGGCACGGGGGCGGCCGTGGTGCCTGAAGCGTTACGGCGTGCAGGGTTTGCCCATGTAGCTACCGTGTCAGACCAAATGACACTAGATCCGGATTTCAGTTACACCCGCTCACCTAACCCGGAAGAGCCGTCTGCCTATGATCTGGCCGTAAAAGTGGCTGGTGACGCACAGGCGGACGTGATATTTGCCACTGATCCAGACTGCGATCGGGTAGGCGTCATGGCTTTGGATCAACGCGGTGAATACGTGTTGTTAACGGGCAACGAAGTGGGTGCGCTGGCGGTTGACTTTTACCTAGAGACGTTGCAAAAAAGTGGTCGTTTGCCAACGGATGGCAGGGTGGTGACGACGATTGTCACTTCTGATTTTGGCGAGGCTGTGGCCGCTCCTTACGGCGTGGTGACGGAGCGTACGTTGACTGGATTTAAGTACATTGGGGATCGCATCCACGCGTATGAAATGGCGGGCAACGCGCACTTTTTGTTTGGATATGAAGAAAGTGTCGGCTATTTGGCGCTACCATTTGTGAGAGATAAAGATGCGGTGCAGGCAACGGTACTTTTGGCTCATATGGCTGCTAGTCGCAAGCGTTTATATGGTAGTTTGGTGGCGGCACGTGATGCGTTGTTTGAACGAGTGGGATATTTTCAGGATAAGCTGCTCGGGTTTACTTTTTCCGGACAAAGTGGTCATTTACAAATGCAACGCTTTTTGGATAATTTACGTGCGACGCCGATTGTCACGGGTGTGATGGAACTGCTGGCGGTGGAAGACTATCTTCCCTTAAAAAGAGTGGAACTTGCGACCGGTCACGTCTCTGATTTGTTGTTTCCGAAAGCGGATGTCGTCAAGTTGTTCTATCAAGGTGGATCTTGGTTAGCGGTGCGCCCATCCGGGACAGAGCCAAAACTAAAAATCTATCTGGGTGCCAAAGGTGATAGCCACAATGAAGCTGCGCGAGCGTTGCAGGCACTGGACTCCGCGTTTGCAGAACGAATTCAACCGTTTTTGTAGGGGGCAGAGGTGTGCGAGAGTGGTATCCAGTAATTAAACCCCGCATCTGGGGTGGTGCGCGACTTCGCGAGTGGTTTCCTAGTGCGCCTGCGGATCAGGCCATTGGTGAGGCATGGCTGTTGTCTGATCACCCTGTAGGGCGAACCCTTGATGATCAGGGAGAACCGATTACAGGCACCGATGACCCTAGCAAATGGTTCCCAGTGCTGATTAAAGTACTGCACGCCAATACTGATCTGTCCGTGCAGGTTCACCCTGATGATCAAATGGCTGCTGTCATTGGTGATCGTGGAAAAACAGAAGGCTGGCTCATCCTCGAAGCGGCAGCTGACGCGAAAATATGTTATGGGCATCACTTTGCCAGTCCCAACGAGATGCGGCAAGCGATTGCGCAGGATCAGTTATGGCAGGCTTGCGTTATTTGCCGGTCAAAGCGGGGGAATATTATCCGATCCCTGCGGGGACTGTGCATGCACTGGGAGCGGGTATTGTGGTGCTTGAGGTCCAGCAAGCCTCGGATTTGACGTATCGCCTTTATGATTATGGAAGGCTTGAACAAGGTAAACCGCGGCAGTTGCATGTGGAGCAAGGGATTGCAGCCACTGCTTTTCCACAGCAGGTGAACGCAGCGCAAGTAGGGGTACTCGATCGCCTTGAAGGCTGGTTCGTGCACCCTGTGTATGAGGCGTTGCGCTATGATCGTCAACCGTATTTTGAGTTTGCGAGTTTGCTGGTGGATGGAAATTGGAACAATCAATTGCAAGCGAGTGTATCGCTGATAGTCATTTTGCTTTCTGGCGATGTGCATCCTATCCACACGGCTGACACAGATTCGTTGTTTCGGACATGGCTCTTTGCTCCAGGTGAGTCAATACAACTTGTCGGCAAAGGGAAAGTGGCGCTCATCAGCGTGCCACAACAATAGCGACACATAATATGTGCATATGCACACACAACACACGCGAAATGTAGTATAATAATTAAAAATATGTGTGATGGGGTGTGTGTGGGATGTTTTTTACGACGTATGAAATTGCATATCGACTGAATGTCACAGAAGAGACTGTGCGCAGGTGGATCCGTACTGGTCAGTTGAAGGCAGATGATGCCACTGGTAAATATCTTGTGAAAGAAGAAGATCTGCAAGTTTTTTTGCATCGACGGGGCAATCCTGCTAGTCGTGCGGTCAGTTGGCTAGCCAGCATGGGTGGTGCTGGAGTGAGAGCAGCGGCTCCAGGCATTGCTTTTGCGGCGTCAAATATTGCAACGACTGCCGCGCTTTCTGGGCTGAAATTGTATAAAGTACTCTCAGGTCTAGAGACGGTGGGTGCCGATGAATTGTCGATGATGATTGACGAGATTGACAAGAGTGTGGCTAGTTTGCAAGATAATTTAAAGTTGATTATGGAACAAAAAGAAAAACTAGAGTCTAACATCAATGAACTTCAGGAAATTCGCTTAAAACTTGCCAATATGTAAGAGGTGTGGGATGAAAATTAACAAAGTGGCGGTGACGCTGACACAAAGCGATGTTCAAGAGGTCGCCAATGAGTGGATGCCCGCTGGGTATGTGTTGGAGCATGTGCATTTAAGCAGTTCAGGGGTACTGGCCAGTCTGAAAACGCCGTTTATTCGTCTGAATGTGCAGTTGCGAAAAGAAGCGGAACTTACGCCCGGCGTATTTGTGTTTTCACTTGGGGTATCCAAGGGTGTGAAAGTGCCTAAGCGCATCATCCAGATGGTGCTGCATAAGTTGGTTACGAATTTGCCCAAAGGCATCACGGTGATGGAGCATCAGGTGGTCATCGCTGTTCATGAACTATGGGCACCATTTGTCACTGCGAAGTCTGTCTTGCTAACACTTAGTGATGGGGCATTTACGTTGGTGGCTGAACCACTTTCAATTGCGATCGTGCCGCCTGCCAAAGACATCAAGACACATGGGGGGATTGCCTGATCGTGCATGTGTCATGGGAAAGCATCATGATTTTAATGGTAGGAGGCTTTATCGCCGGTTTCTTTGATTCCGTGGTCGGAGGAGGGGGCGTGATTACGCTCCCTTCCTTGTTGTGGGCGGGACTTCCTCCCTATTTTGCGTTAGGAACAAACAAACTAGCCGGCACGTTTGCTTCCTCAACGAGTTCCGTGATGTACTTTCGGTCTCAGTGGTTAGATAAAAAGTTGCTCTCTTGGATGTTCCCCTTTACTTTTGTCGGCGCAGCGCTTGGCGTGCTTTCGGTGCTGCAAGTCAATGAGCGCTACTTGCAGGTGATCATCCTTGTAGCGATTGTCGTCATTACCATCGTTACACTTTTCAAAAAAAACATGGGCCACCACAACCGTTTTCGCGGCGTGAGTGCCAGTACGCTGTGGATCGCTTTGCCAGTGGCGTTTGCCCTTGGTTTTTATGATGGGTTTGTGGGGCCTGGTACCGGGTCGTTTTTGCTGTTTGTGTTTTTGACGATCTTTCAATTTGATTTTCGGTTAGCGGCAGGCAACGGGCGTGTGCTTAATCTTTCTAGTAATTTGGCGGCCTTGCTGCTTTTTGCGCTGCGAGGCAAGGTGGTATATCTGATCGGTTTGCCGATGGGGGTCGCCATGATGCTTGGTGCTAGAACGGGCTCGAAATTGGCTATTTCTAAAGGAGTTTCTTATATTCGACCATTATTTATCTTGGTGGCAATTATTTTATCTATTAAAATGGCCTATACGGTGTTTTTATAATATATTTCTCTTAATTGATAGAGATGGCTTGGAGGAACGGCGATGGAGGCGGTGCGCGAAAAATTACTTTCGTATGTCCAGCATCGGATGTTGATAGGCGATGGGGCAATGGCGACACAAATTTATCGATTGGGTGCCCCAGTTGGGCAATGTTACGAAGAATTTAATTTGACGAAAGACGATGTGGTCGCCGGAATCCACCGTTCATATTACGAGGCGGGCGCGCGGTTAATTGAAACCAATACGTTTGGCGCTCATCGACAAGGGCTTGCCCGGTACGGCTTGGAAGCAGAGGTGCGGCAGATCAATCGCGCAGCCGTGCGCTTGGCTCGCGCGGCTGTTGGTGAAGATGCCTACATCGCAGGGACGATCGGTTCGATCAAAGGGGTTCGTCGGCAAGCGTTGCCAGCAGCAGAATTGGCGAGTATGTATAAAGAACAAATGCAGGCATTGCTCGAAGAAAATCCAGATGCGATCTTGCTAGAAACCTTTCTCGACCTCGAAGAGCTGTTGCTAGCGCTAGGCGTCGCGCGTGAACTCACTACGCTACCGGTGATTGCGCAATTGTCGCTGATTGACCTTGAAGTGACGCGAGACGGTACGCCTGTTGCACAGGCGTTTACGCAACTGCGCGATCAAGGGGCTGATGTGGTCGGACTTAACTGTCGTTTTGGCCCCAATGACATGCGACGTGCGTTGGGTATGGCAACTATATTTCCTG
Source organism: Bacillota bacterium (assembly GCA_021846145.1). Next base: position 712 of record JAJZCJ010000197.1, on the reverse strand, counting down.
ATACCATCCTGTCCGTTTTTCCAAATGCAGGACTGCTGTCACTGACGGATGGCAAATACGATTATCCCTCTGAGCCAGCATACTTTGGTGAGATGGCGCGAGAACTACACTCACTAGGTGTGCGCATATTGGGCGGGTGCTGCGGCACGACGCCTGATCATATCAGAGCAATGGCGCGCGCGGTCGGACACTTAGCTCCGGTTGCTCCGCAACCTATCGTAAAAGATAAAATCAACATTCGCACTCCTCGTGAGCATACTATTTTGCCGACGAATGAACCGGCTGATAGTTCACTAATTCATGAAAAGGTCAAGACAGAGTACACCGTTATCGTGGAACTCGATCCACCTAAAGAATTGGCAAAAGAGGAATTCCTTAAAGGAGCTCAGGCGCTTCACTTGGCAGGCGCAGATGCCGTGACGCTAGCAGATAATTCGCTGGCCATCACGCGCATGAGCAACATGGCGCTGGGTGCGTTGATGAAACAGCGAGGGATTGAACCGCTGCTGCACATTTCTGCTCGCGATCGCAATTTGATTGGGCAACAGTCGCATCTCATGGGGCTACATGCGTTGGATATTCGTCAGGTGCTATTGGTGACAGGCGATCCTTCACGCTTTGGCGATCTGCCTGGCTCCACCTCTGTATTTGAAGTGAACTCAATGGAAATGATCCGCATGGTCAAGCAACTCAATGAAGGCATCGCCTTTTC
>JAJZCJ010000196.1 GCA_021846145.1 Bacillota bacterium | reverse complement strand
GGCACCGCCTGCCAAGCCAGATATCATGGCAATATCTCCTGCGTTGCGTCCCATCACTTCAATCACATAAGTGCGTTCATGCGAGGTAGCAGTGTCGCGAATTTTGTCAATCGCGTCAATGACAGTATTCACAGCCGTATCAAATCCAATTGTATAATCCGTTCCTGCGATATCATTATCAATCGTTCCCGGAATGCCTATGGTATGAACGCCAAGATGCGACAGTTCTCTGGCCCCTCGAAAAGATCCATCACCGCCGATCACGACTAGCCCTACAATCCCATGACGGTGCAATTCCTCCACTGCCTGAGCCCGACCTTCTGGCGTCTTGAATTCTTCACTGCGAGCAGTAAACAACTTAGTGCCCCCACGCTGAATGATATCCGCCACAGAGCTAAGATCCATTGGCGTCATCTCGCCACGGATTAATCCCGCATAACCGTGTTGAATCCCATATACCTCCATGCCGTGAAATACACCTTTACGTACAACGGCACGAATCGCTGCATTCATGCCCGGTGCGTCGCCGCCACTCGTCAATACGCCAATTCGATGAACTGCATTACCTGCCTCCATCTGTATCACCCTCCCACTGATTATTATTTTTTCACACCACGTAGGACATTTAATGTCCCGCCAGGATAAAAACCAACGAACCGTGTTTAGACGTTTACTTCGCCACAACCCGCTTCGTTCCTTTATTACTATAAGTGACTATACTTTATTTTCAGAATACACACCCATTTTACGATATTTTTGATAGCGAAGATCAGGTAATTGTCCATAATCATACTGCGATAACTCGCGAAAAGCTTCTGCCACTGCTGATTTAACAGTAGTAATCATTTGCGCCGGATCACGTTGAGCACCGCCAAAAGGCTCGTGCAGGATCTCGTCAATAATGCCAAAACGATGCAGATCTTGCGCCGTAATGCCCATTGAATCCGCGGCTTTTTGTCCTTGCGTAGGGTCTTTCCACAATATCGCTGCTGCGGATTCCGGAGCGATGACTGAATACCATGCATGTTCCAACATCAGCACACGATCACCGACGCCTAGTCCTAGTGCACCGCCACTGCCACCCTCGCCGGTCACTACCACTACAATCGGAATCTTCAGTCCCGCCATCTCGATCAGATTGCGGGCAATGGCTTCTCCTTGCCCTCTCTCTTCGGCACCAGGTCCTGGATAAGCGCCGACTGTGTCGATGAAGCAAAGCAAAGGACGGCGGAATTTTTCCGCTTGTTTCATCAGTCGAAGTGACTTGCGATAGCCTTCGGGATGCGCCATGCCAAAATTCCGGTAGAGGTTGTCCTTCGTATCCTTGCCCTTTTGCGTTCCCAACACCGTAATCGGATACCCATTGAAGCGAGCAATTCCTCCCACGACAGCAGGATCATCGCGAAAATTGCGATCTCCATGCATCTCCACAAAATCATCGCAAATCCCATGGATGTAATCAAGTGTGGTTGGCCGTTCGGGGTGACGGGCAATTTGCACCTTTTGCCAAGGCGTCAACTCCTTGTAGATCGACTCGGCAAGGAACTTTGCTTTGTTTTCCAACGTAGTCACTTCACTCGTCATATCAATGCCTTTTTCTTCAGTGAATTTCTTTAATTCCTCAATCTTATGACGCAGTTCAATTAAGGGCTTTTCAAACGGAAGCTCGACAGCCATTATAGACCCCCTCCCTGAACGTGAAGTGACAACACCGTAGCTAGTAGTGGCTTCAAATCTTTACGATGAACCACCTGATCGAGCATCCCGTGCTCCAACACAAATTCAGCTGTTTGAAACTCGTCAGGCAACTTTTGCCGGATCATCTGTTCGATGACTCGTCGCCCTGCAAAGCCAATAATGGCACCGGGTTCAGATAAATTCAGGTCTCCCTGCATCGCAAAACTTGCCGTCACCCCGCCTGTTGTGGGATTCGTCAGCACAGAGATATACAACAACCCGCGCGCAGCAAGCTGCGATATGGCCGCAGACACCTTGGCCATTTGCATCAAAGAAAAAATCCCTTCCTGCATGCGAGCGCCACCTGACACAGAAAAAATAATCATCGGATAGGAAAGCGTAACCGCCTGTTCGATCGCTCGTGTCAACTTTTCCCCAACAACGGAACCCATACTACCCATGATAAAATTAGCATCCATCACGGCAATGACGACAGGGTATCCACCAATCGTTCCAGAACCGGACAGCAGACCTTCTTGCATCCCCGTCGCTTCCTGTACTTTGGCGAGCTTTTCCAAGTAACCTGGAAATTGAAGTGGATTTTCTGTATAGAGAGGGGAATCAAATTCTCGAAATGAACCCTCATCTAGCGTGTACTGAATGCGCTCTTGCGCTGTCATCGTAAAATGATATCCGCAATTCGGGCAGGTTTTTAAGTGTTTATCCAATTCTTTGGACAACAGAATTTCCCCACATCGTTTGCACTTGTTCATCAACCCTTCAGGAACATTGTCCCTAGAAGCTGGATGGGGGGTGATTGTCGCGTAACGCTTCTTTTTCGGAAATAGATCCTTAAGCACTCAGACACCTCAAATTTTTTTCCAGATCACAGCATTGAAGTCTGTCTCTCTCAATCAGAGCCATTTTATCACGCGGCGTAGGACAGGGCAACAAAAGACTATTCCTGTGCATTCGTCAAATTACGCGTGTGTTCTGCCACTTGTCCGGATTTGACGCGCACGCGAGCCACACCGCTAGCCATCGCGGCCATCGCCACCGCCTCCGCGACGTTCGGTGCTACACGTGCATCAAACGGACTAGGAATGACACATTCAGGCCCTAGTTCCTCAGCCGACACCAAACTTGCGATCGCTTTTGCAGCAGCGATCTTCATCGGTTCATTGATGGAGGTGGCGCGCGTATCCAACGCCCCTCTAAAAATGCCTGGGAACGCAAGCACGTTATTCACCTGATTAGGATAATCCGAACGACCTGTACCAATCACTCGCGCTCCAGCCGCCAACGCCTTTTCGGGCAATATCTCGGGATCAGGATTAGCCATGGCAAGCACGATCGCTTCTGGTGCCATTGATTTGACCATTTCCTCGGTCACAGTGTTGGCCACTGACACACCAATAAACACATCGGCCCCCACCATGACTTCTTCAAGCGATCCTTTGACACTCTCGCGATTAGTGTTTTTTGCAATCCAATCCTTAAGCGGATTCATATGATTCCGCCCTTCGTAGATAGCTCCTTTGGTGTCACACATGATCACTGAATGCACACCAGAAGAAAGTAGCAGCTTCACAATCGCAATACCCGCTGCGCCAGCACCACTGACGACGACACGGATGTCTTGCAAAGACTTGCCCACCACCTTGACCGCATTCATGAGCGCCGCCAGCGAGACAATCGCAGTACCATGCTGATCGTCGTGAAATACAGGGATATTCAAGACCTGTTTGAGGCGTTCTTCGATCTCAAAGCAAGCAGGAGCCGCAATATCTTCAAGGTTGATGCCACCGAACGTCGGTGCGACCATTTTCACAAAATCAACGACTCGATCCACTTCCAATGCGTCAATACAAAGCGGCCACGCATCCACCCCTGCAAAAGCCTTAAATAGGACAGCCTTGCCTTCCATGACAGGCATCGCGGCCTCCGCACCGATATTCCCCAAACCTAAAACGGCCGTTCCATTGGATACCACCGCCACCAGATTGCCTTTGGCGGTGTATTCATAGACAAGGTCCACATGTTGATGAATTTCTTTACAAGGTTCTGCAACACCTGGAGAATATGCCAAACTCAAATCATGGGCAGTAGCCACTGGCACTTTGGCTGTCATCGTAATTTTGCCCTGATAGTCTTTATGTAGTTTCAATGCTTCTTCACGCAGTTTCAACCTGATCAAGTCCTCTCGATAAACATCCGTATTCGATTATTATAGCACTCCTACTCATCAATAGAGACAATGTGATTACTTAACTAGTTCCGACATTTTCTTTACCTACGATTGCTTCTAGTGCCCGCAATAGTTCATTGTCCACCCGCACGAACACTTTATCAAGCAAGCGTTTCTCACCATTTTTGTATACGAGAATCACTTCGGACTCACCTGGATGTGCCACTAATTCCTTGCGCACCGCTTGCATGCGTTCGCGCCTAGCCGCCATCTCTTCTTCAATTTTAATAAATAGACGCGGGGCTGATTCTGATTGGTCGCCAAAATAAGAAATACCCGTAACGATCCAGCGTTCTCCCTGTCCTTGTTCCACCCTTACCTCCACACGAATTACTTGCAGCACATCAGGCAATTCATGTAACGCTCGAAAAACTCCCGGAAAAACTACCATTTCTTGTCGATGTGTGCCATCCTCAATCGTCAAAAAGGCCATTGGTTCTCCACGTTTTGTTTGTATTTGACGAAAACTTTGTACGCGACCAATTACCTGAGCGATACCTGAACCTTGGTTCACCAAGCTTTGCAAAATCGCCTCCCTGATAGCAAACAATGATGCCAGACCAAAGCGCGCTTGCAGTGTGCTCACCTGCGCAAAAGGATCGCTGGAGACCACAAATCCGATCAATTCTTGTTCCCATTTCTCCAATTGACCGAGCGCATCAACCAATTCTGCTTGCACTTTTGTTTGCGGTGTTGGCGCAGCAAACTGGTGAAATGACAACTGACCTGGCAGCGAATTTTTCTCACCGCGACCTGACTCTTGCTTAAGCAAAGCGAGCAGGCTGGTTCTTGATTTTTCAAGAAAATCAAAAGCGCCTGCCATCACTAAGCTTTCCAGTACGCGCTTGCTAACCACCTTACTCTCAAGCCTAGCAAACGTCTCTTCCACCCCTTGATAGATTCCGTGTGCCTTGCGTTCGGCTAAAATCATCTCAACTGCTGCCACACCTACGTTTTTCATCGCAAACAACCCTAACCTGACACCTATCTTCCCATCAACAGGTTCTGGCACACATTCCGCCTCGCTGTACCTGATATCTGGCGGCAATACAGGGATATGATGACGGCGACAATCTTGCGCATACTGTGCAAGCTTCTCTGGACGCGACACGCTCTCTGTCATCAGTGCGGCCATAAATTCCGTCCGATAATTGGCTTTAAGAAACGCTGTTTTTAACGCGAGCATCGCGTAAGCAACAGCGTGAGAACGATTAAATCCATAATCAGCAAATTGTTCAATCAGGTGATAGACCCGTTGTGCGACCTCAATAGTGAATCCGTTACGCACGCTGCCTTCAATAAAATGAGATTTGGTCTGATCAAGCATTTCTTTGTTCTTTTTACTAATCGCTCTGCGCAGCACGTCAGCTTCCCCTAATGAAAAGCCTGCTAGCAAGGATGCGATCTGCATAATCTGTTCCTGATACACCAAAATCCCATATGTAGGACGCAAAATCGACTCTAGTTCCGGCACTTCATAGTGGATGGGAATGTCACCCCTGCGTGCTTTTAAGAAGGTGGCAATCTGTTCCATGGGACCTGGTCGATAAAGCGACACTACGGCCACCAAGTCTTCTAACCCGCTAGGTTTCATCTCCCGCAATACCTGCTTGACCCCGACAGACTCTAGTTGAAAACATCCATCGGTATCCCCTTGTCCCAGCAAAATGCCTGTCGCCTCGTCAAAAGGCACTTCGTCTACCCTGATTGCTTCGCCTCTCACCCTTTGCACATAACGAATCGCACGATCACAAATGGTTAACGTGCGCAGCCCTAAAAAGTCCATTTTAAGCAACCCAGCTTCTTCCACTTCCGTCATGCTGTACTGAGTGACCGCAATATCCTCTTGACCGCGCAATAAAGGTACAAAGCGATCGAGAGGCTCCCGACTGATGACCACACCCGCCGCATGGACGGACGCATGTCTAGGTAATCCTTCTATCCCCTGCGCCAACTCAAACAGTCGTAACAACACAGGAGAACCTTCGATCATCTGGCGCAATTCACGATCATCATTTAATGATTGCGTCAACGTCACATTAGGTCCTGACGGAATTTTACGCACCACTTTATCTACCAATGCAGCCGGCACCGTCAATACCCTTGCCACATCGCGGACAGCGGCGCGCGCAGCGAGCGTTCCTAGCGTACCAATTTGCGCGACGTGATCACGACCGTATTTTTGTGCCACATACTCGATCACTTCGTAGCGCCGTTCTGCTTCAAAATCAATGTCAATATCCGGCCACGTAATGCGCTCTGGGTTTAAAAAACGTTCAAACAACAGGCCATATGACAACGGGTTCACATCCGTGATCCACAGCGCATAAGC
>JAJZCJ010000195.1 GCA_021846145.1 Bacillota bacterium | reverse complement strand
GGGGACACACCCGTACCCATCCCGAACACGACGGTTAAGCCCTCCAGCGCCGAGAGTACTTGGACCGCAGGGTCCTGGGAGGCTAGGACGTTGCCAGGCAATCATACACGAGTGAGAAGTGCGGTATCCCCGTCCTTCTCACTTTTTTGTATATTTTAAGTTGTAATTCGCGATTGTGGTATAATAATGAAAATCACTAATAAAGGAGGCGAAAAGCTTATATTTGTAGTCATAATGAAAGCGCTATCTTATTAGGGATGGAGTTGCTTGTATGGAAAATAATCAAAAAATATCGATGATTGAAGAAGCTGCTTTGATAGAGCCCACGAAGGAATATCGGGCTAAGTCTTATTTGTCCTCAGCAAGTGAGTACCAAGAACGTTATCATAAGTCATTACAAAATGCTGATGAATATTGGAATTCCATTGCTGATGAACTAGACTGGTTTGAAAGAGGTACAACGGTTTTAGAAGGAGATTTGCCTGATTTTAAGTATTTTTCAGGTAGTCAGATTAATGTCTCGTATAATTGTGTGGATCGTCATGCACAAGGCGCAAAAGCAAACAAAGTAGCGATCTATTGGGAAGGTGAAAATGGAGATAAAAAAGTCTTTACTTACAAGCAATTACTTCGCGAAGTTTCTAAATTTGCTAATATTCTTTTGGAATTAGGAATTCAAAAGGGCGATGTAGTTAGTGTTTACATGCAAAATCTACCGGAGACATTTATTGTTTTGCAGGCAGTTTTACGAATTGGTGCCATTTATAACACGGTTTTTGCTGGATTCTCACCAGAGGCCTTACGAGAACGTGTGAATAATTCTGGAGCGAAGTTGCTTGTTTGCTCCAATGTCAGTTTTCGCAGGGGAAAAGTGCTGGCATTGAAAGAAATCGTTGATGAAGCATTGTTACAGGCACCCACTGTGGAAAAAGTAGTGGTATATAGAAGGGCAGATTATGACGTTCCGATGAAGGACGGTCGAGATTTTGATTATGACAAGTTGATGACCGCAGCGTCTGAAATCTGTCCACCAACTGCTCTTGATCCGAATGATCCTGGTCTTCTCATTTATACTAGTGGTACTAGTGGAAAGCCAAAAGGTATTGTGCATGCAGGCGGTGGTTTTTTACTAGGCACTTATGCCTACAGTAAATATCAACTTGATCTACGCGATGAAGATGTTTACTTCAATACGGCGGATATTGGCTGGCTGACCTCGCATATTTTTGTGCTGATTGGGGGATTAGCCAGCGGTGTGACTAGCGTTCTATACGAAGGAGCCTTAGATTATCCACATCCTGGACGGCTTTATGAGATGATTGATTGTTACCAGGTAAACAAGTTGTTTTCAGCTCCTACAGCATTTCGTATGTTAATGAAAAATGGTGATCAACTCGTTAAGAAATATAATCTCTCAACGCTTGAATTGTTTGCCTCTGTTGGTGAACCACTTAATCCAGAAGCATGGCAATGGTTACAGCGGTCTTTGGGAAAAGGGAAAGTAGTCATCAATAATACGTGGGGACAGACAGAAACAGGTGGAACACCACTCGCCTTATTGCCTGGCGCTGTTGCAATGAAGCCAGGCAGTTGCGGAGTACCATTTTTTGCACATGAATTAGCGGTGGTTGATGCAAATGGTCAGGATGTGGAACCTATGACACCAGGATTTCTTATCCTCAAACGTCCTTTTCCAACGCTTGCGCGTGATGTGTGGAATGATCATGACCGCTATTTGAAGACATACTTTTCACAGATACCAGGTGCTTATTTTACGGGAGACAGTGCCATTGTGGATCGGGATGGGCACTTTTGGGTGCTAGGTCGTGTGGATGATGTGATTAATGTGTCGGGACACCGTATTAGCACCATGGAGATGGAAAGTGCTTTGATCAAACATCAAGCGGTGGTGGAAGCGGCCGTAATTGAACAACCGGATGAAATTAAAGGAACAATACCAGTAGCGTTTGTCACCTTGGAAAAAAGCTATCAGGCGTCTGCTGATGTCGAAGAAATGCTGAAGCAGCAAATTGTAAATGAAATTGGCTCATTTGCCCGACCACAGACAATTTTCTTTGTAGACGTGATGCCCAAAACCCGTTCTGGAAAAATTATTCGTAGAATGCTAAGAGAAATTGTTCAAACTGGAGAAGTTGCTGGTGATCGCACTGGACTGGAAGACAGTGAAGTGATCGATAAACTGCTAAATTTCATTCGTGATTAGACACATCATGCAGGGGCAACACCTTATATTTTTTGTTGCTCCTGCAAATTGATTGACAACTTTGTTTATTTAGGAGTATATTTATAAGAATAACTACGCTGAAGAAATAAACATATACAAAGTGATGATTGGAAGTAGTACGGTATCACTCGCTGACTCAGAGATCTGTTGATTGGTGTGAAACAGACGGCGAATTCCGGAACTCGTCCAGGAACTTCTGAGTGGAACAATGGGGTACATTCAGACGGAGGCCTCCGTTATTGGGATCGCAATTAGTTTGTGATTAATTGCGGATGAGGAGGACCTGTTACTGGGTCAATAAGAGTGGTACTGCGGTGGCTAAGGCTGTCGTCTCTAACGTATAGAGGCGGCGGTCTTTTTTTTAACTCATGACAATATAGAGAAATAAAAATTAAATAAACATGGAGGGAATTAGGAATGGAACAATTTAAACGAATTACAATTTTGGACACCACGTTGAGGGATGGGGAGCAGTCCCCTGGTGCTTCTTTATTTCCGGAAGAAAAAGTTAGAATTGCAAGGCAATTAGTAAATTTAGGTGTGGATGTGATTGAACCAGGATTTCCCGCTTCTAGTGTGGGTGACTTTGCTGCCGTACAAGAAATATCACAAACATTCCAAAATATAGAGATCTGTGGATTCGCCAGAGCATTGAAAGGTGATGTGGATGCCGCAATCGCAGCGACTAATGATGCAAATTCAAGACGGCTTCACTTGTTTATTTCTTCTTCCCAAATTCACTTGGATTTTCAACTTCGCAAATCAAGGAATGAAGTATTGCAATTAGCCAAGGATATGGTGGCATATGCTAAACAATTTGTTGATCGCATTGAGTTTTCACCGATGGATGCCACGCGTACGGGAATGGATTTTCTCTATGAAATAGTGGAAGCTGTCATTTCAGAAGGAGCTACGATTATCAATATTCCTGATACAGTGGGGTATGCTTTACCTGAGGAGTATGGAAGTATTTTTTCAAATGTGATCGAGGAGTGTCGTGGTGCAGACCGGGTGGAATTTAGTGCTCATTGCCACAATGATCTAGGGTTGGCAGTCGCTAATAGTATTGCAGCCATACAAGGTGGTGCTAGCCACGTCGAGGTCACGATAAATGGCGTAGGTGAGCGTGCAGGAAATTGTTCATTAGAGGAACTTGTGATGGCAATTGAAACGCGTAAAAATAAGCTTGGTTTTTTAACTGGGATTAATCCTTCACAAATTTTCGAATCTTCTCGTCTGGTCAGCCGATTAATGAATTTACCTATTTCTTACAATAAAGCTGTGGTGGGCCGCAATGCATTTCAACATGAGGCAGGCATTCACCAAGATGGTCTTTTGAAGAATCGCAGTACCTATGAGATTATGGATCCTGATCAATTAGGCATTCCTAGAAATATGATCGTTCTTGGGAAGCACTCTGGACGCCACGCCCTAAAGAATCGTGTACAACAATTTGGAATTGATCTAGAAGAAGCTAAAATTGATGAATTATTCATCCGATTTAAATCAATTGCTGATGCACAAAAACGCGTTTCTGATGATGAACTTATTGCGCTGATTGATGAAACTGTCGAGGTTAATATTGACCCCTTTTCACTTCTTGAAATTCAAGTGCTGACTAGCAATCATATGGATCGCATGGCATCAGTTAAAATTAGAAATAACGAGACAGGTCAGGTAGAAAGCTATACTGGTTCTGGTGAAGGCCCTGTGGAAGCGGTGATACACAGTATGCGACAGGCAGTACCGGTGGAAGTGAATTTTGAGGATCTTGAGCTGCACTCTACTTCTTCTGGTGAAACTGCCAACGGTGAGGCGGTTGTGACCGTTTCTGTCGACAAAGAACAGTTTCGGGGTATTGGCATTGATCGAGACATTGTGATAGCTGTCTCAAGGGCATATATGTCTGCGTGTAATCAAGCAGTGCGTTCAATTGGAATAAAAGCAAAGAATTCAAAAAAGATGGCTTAATTTCTCCGCATAATCTTATACACATCGTCTCACACTACATGTAATAAGTGGAAGACGATGTGTTTTGATTTTTAGGGGGAATTGTTACCAATGGATCATTTGTTAATGGCGCGAGCGTTATTTGGGATCACGCTAGCTTTTCATATTATTTTTGCCACACTAGGCGTCGGTATGCCATTCATGATTCTCGTGGCTGAATTGATCAATTATTTTACAAAAGATAGCGATTACGGCTTGATGGCCAAGCGTTGGACGAAGGGTTTTACGGTGTTGCTGGCAGTTGGGATCGCTACTGGAACTACGGTGGCGATCCAACTTACGCTGTTGTGGCCAAGGTTCATGTACTTGGTGGGACAAGTCATTGCATTACCATTTTTAATTGAAATATTTGCATTTTTTATTGAAGCTTTGTTCATGTCTATTTACATCTATGCCAGGGATCGTATTAGCACATCTTGGCGCATGGTGAGCGTAGCGATGGTAGCCATTGGTGGTGCACTTTCGGCCATTCTCATTACTGATGCCAATGCTTTTATGAATACACCACAAGGATTCCAGATGATTAATGGAAAAGCGATAAATATTCATCCTTGGGTAGCAATGTTTAATCCTGCATTTCCTATTAAAGTATTTCATGTGCTAGTCACTGCTTATATGACTGTTGCATTTATAACAGCGGCTATAGCCGCTTATGGTTTGTGGAAATCTAAAATTCAGGAAAATGTACGCCACCATCAACACAAAGCGTTGGTGGTTTCATTGGTGTTGGGCACCATTTTTGGATTGCTGACTGCATTGTCAGGGGATAGTTCCGGTAAATTTATCGCGGCATATCAACCGGAAAAGCTCGCTGCAGGAGAGGGATTGTTTATCAGTCAGACTTATGCACCTTTTGTATATGGGGGATGGCCCAGTATTGTACAAGACAAGATAGTTGGGGGCATTCAAGTGCCTGGAGTACTCAGTTGGCTGGCAACCGGGAAATTCCAAGGATTGGTCAAAGGATTGTACGATTTTCCTCGAGATACTTGGCCGCCTTTATATATCCATTGGATTTTTGATACCATGATTACACTGGGATCTTTGTTGATTGCTATTGCGATCTTTGTTTTAGCATTCAATTTTTTTAAAAAGCGGGCAAAGCAATCACTTCCACGATGGATTTTGTTTCTTTTAATTCTTTCAGGGCCTCTTGCCATGGTAGCTATTGAGTGCGGATGGTTTTATGCGGAGGTGGGGAGGCAGCCATGGATTATCTATCAGGTGATGCGCACTCAGAACGCAGTGACGTCTGCACCCTATATAGGGTTGGTTTTCAGTCTTTTTGTGATCTTGTATTTATCACTGGCAGTGGGAACTATTGCGGTTATGCGAGGGTACTTTCGTCGTCATCCACTGCAAGAGGAAATTTTAGATGAACAAATAAAGAAAAAAAAGGAAGTGTGACTGCCTTGAGTATGGAGAATGTCGGAATTTTAATTTTATGGGCATTAGTTTATATATATGCCATCATTGGCTCAATTGACTTTGGGGCAGGATTTTGGGCAATGGTTTATTTACGTGAGAAAAACGCACAATCTGCTGCTGTGGTCAACCGATATTTATCCCCACTGTGGGAGGTGACCAATGTATTTTTAGTGCTTTTTGCAGTGGCACTGGTTGGTGTCTTTCCTGTTGCAGCACTTATTTATGGTAATCTATTACTCATACCGGGAAGTTTGATTTTAATTCTGTTAACCATTCGAATGGTGATGATGGTTTTCGTTCATGTAGTCAATCGCTTTCAAATAGGGTTGCGAATTGTTTCTGGAATTACCGGCCTTTTAATTCCTGCACTGTTAGTAACGGTATTTCCTATATCAGAAGGAGGCCTAATTAATCCGGTAAACGGTGGGAATTGGGTGTTGAATTTTCGTGCACTGTTAGGTACATGGGGCGTCTACCAATTTGTGCTTTTAGGATTAACAAGTGAATTGTTTATTTCGGCAGTGTTTTTAACTGATTATTCACGTATGTCAGGGGATAATGACGCTTTTCAACAA
>JAJZCJ010000194.1 GCA_021846145.1 Bacillota bacterium | reverse complement strand
GCGAAAATTCGAAGATTTTTTTGAATTGCCTGGCCGTGTGCTTCATCTAGATGGCGATGGCACCTACTTGGAGAAATGCCTGCAGACGTATAATAAACTAGGCATTCGCGCGGTCGGGAAAAATTTACCTGAGGCAGAAATGGTGAATTTCATGCCCAAACTTTTAAGCGAGTATGAACCAGATATTTTAATTATCACAGGCCATGACAGTGTACTGCGCGAAGGTAAGCACAGTGAAATGCTGCGTATGGATCAATACCGCAACTCGAATCATTTCGTACAGGCAGTGCGTGCGGCGAGGCGATATGAACGAAGTTTGGATGAGTTAATCATCTTTGCAGGAGCCTGCCAGTCTCATTTTGAAGCGTTATTAGAAGCAGGAGCCAACTTTGCCAGTTCGCCGGAACGAATTTTGATTCATGCGCTTGATCCCGTATTGGTGGCCGAAAAAATTGCCTTTACGCCGATTCACGAAACGATTGATATCTATGAAGTGGTGCAATCCACTATCACTGGGATTGAGGGGTTAGGTGGGATTGAATCTCGGGGAAAATACAGAATCGGCTTGCCCCGTTCTCGATTTTGACCACATGGGAGCAATGAAAATATGAAAAACTTATTTTATAATATTGACAAGAACAATCCAGCATTGATATAATGACTAATTCCTTGACACATTTTTTGACTTGTGCTATACTTCATCTATGAAACGAGGTGGAGTAGGTGTCTGCAAAGAACGCTTTGCAGGATATTCGGCGTAATCTGGAAACTCTTGTGGGTGAAAAGATCTTGCTGCGTGCCAATGGTGGACGTCGCAAAACGGTGGAGAGGACAGGCGTTTTGGAGGAAACCTATCCTTCGGTTTTTGTTGTTAAACTTGATCAGGCGGAGAGTTCGTTTAAGCGAGTATCTTATAGTTATGCCGATGTCTTGACTGCAACTGTTGAATTACTGGTGCTTCGTGAGGATGAACAAATCCGAGTCGGTAGCGCTGAATAAATGATTGTGATTTAATTTTTAAATGATTGTGTTAGTGACTCTGGTAATTGATCTACTGAGGCTGTTTTCCGTCGAGTTGGCGGGAGACAGCCTTATTTGTGTTTAAGGCATAAGCAGGTAATAGGGGGGCAAGCTACAAAAGGACGCAATTTCCCGAAGGGGGGTTCCGACATGGGACGAAGGCGAACAATGATGTCTGAGTCGCTGAAGTACGAATTGGCGAAAGAATTAGGTTTTTACCCTACTTTGATGCAAGAAGGATGGGGTGGAATTACTACGCGTGATGCCGGAAATATGGTCAAACGCGCCATCGAAATTGCTGAGGAGTCTTTAGCGATGCGTACGAAGGGGTCGGGATGATAACAGAGAGTTGCGACTGGGGCGGCTGTGGAGGCCGCCTCTTTTGAATAAAGGGTAGTCAATTTGGAGGTCGATTGTAAATTATGAGTGGACACAGGGGTCCTCTTGTCATTGTTGGCGGTGCAGAAGATAAGCATGAAGACATGTCGATTTTGCGAGAGTTTGTTCGCTTGGCTGGTGGAACACATGCGCGCATTGTGGTCATGACGGTAGCGACGAAGGTGCCGATTGAAGTGGGGGCAGATTATATTGACGCATTTGGACGCTTGAGCGTGGAGGATGTGCGTACGTTTGATGTGTCCTCTAGGCAGGCGGCCAATCGAGATAGCGCATGTAAAGCCATTGAACAGGCCACAGGCGTTTTTTTTACGGGGGGAGAACAAATCCGTATTACTGAGCTTTTGGGAGGCACTACGGTCGATGCTGCGTTGCATGCTAGGCATGCAAGTGGGGTGGTGTTAGGTGGAACAAGCGCAGGTGCCTCGATGATGAGTAGTACGATGATTGTCGATGGCTCAGGCGACACTAATCCGCGACAAGGAATTGTGACGATGGCACCGGGGATGGAATTTATTGATGGCGTTGTCATCGATCAGCACTTTGCGCAGCGAGGAAGGCTGGGTAGGTTGCTTGCTGCTGTCGCTAAATATCCACACCATTTAGGGCTTGGCATTGATGAAAATACGGCGGTCATCGTGAATGGAAATGAGCTAGAGGTCATTGGCAAAGGCGCAGTGGTAATTGTGGATGCGGGAGCGCTGCTGTTTTCCAATATAGATAGATTACAAAAGGATGACCCAATGGCACTTTACGGGGTAAAGCTTCATGTGTTGCCGGCAGGATATCACTTTTTATTGCGGGAGCGGCAACCGGATATAGAACGCCTTACGAGGGGTGAACCTGTTTGAAAGTGGTCAATTTGCGGGTGCTTGAAGGACCTAACGTGTACTTGCACAGGCCGGTTATTGTAATGAGGCTAGATCTGGAGGAATTGACAGTTCGCGAAAGCAATCAATACCCAGGGTTTGTAGATTGGCTGCTGCAAAAGTTGCCAGGTTTAGCTGTGCATTATTGCGGTCTAGGACGGGAAGGCGGGTTTCTGGAAAGGTTGCGAGAAGGCACTTATTTTGGCCACATTGTAGAACATGTGGTGTTGGAAATGGAGCACGTGCTAGGGTATGAAGTGATCTATGGCAAAACACGCAATGCAGGGATGCCGAATCTTTACGACGTGGTAATGGAGATAGAATCAAGGCCGGTAGCGACGCAATTGATCAACATCGCAATCGAACTCGTTCAGGCTGGCGTGAATGGCTTAGAATTTGATCTAGAGCGCCGTCTGGCAGATGTCCAGAGACTGCAGGCTGTTACTGATTTGGGGCCGAGTACGAAAGCCATTGTGTGGGCGGCGAAAAAAAGGAAAATCCCAGTTCGTCGGGTGGGAACGCATAGCCTAGTACAATTGGGGACAGGGCAATATCGCAAGTGGATAAAGGCGACGCTGACTAGTCAAACTTCAGCCGTCGCAGTTGATATTGCCAGCGATAAAGAACTGACAAAACTTTTGTTGCAAGATGCCGGTCTTTGCGTGCCTGCGGGGGGCATGGCAATCACTTTGGAAGAAGCGCGCCACTGGTTTTGGAATTTGCGTAAACCAGTAGTCGTCAAACCACTTGATGGCTGCCAGGGGCAAGGGGTCACGCTGGAAGTAGAACAAATTGCAGATTTGGAGCAGGCGTTTTACTTTGCACAAAAAATTTCTAGTCAAGTGATTGTTGAAGAACAAATGGTGGGTAAACAGTACCGATTGTTAGTGGTAAATGGCAGGCTTGTCGCAGCGTCAGAGAGGGTTCCTGCTCATGTGGTTGGTGATGGGGAACATTCAGTAGAAGCGTTAATTCAGATCGCTAATCTTGATCCGTTACGTGGAGATGACCATGAAAAACCATTAACAAAAATTCCTGTGGATGAATTTGTGCAACAATTTCTCGCTAGAAAAAATATTACATTGGCACAAATTCCCGGTGTGGGAGAAGTGGTATTTCTTCGCGATGGTGCGAACTTGAGTACAGGGGGGATCGCGATTGATGTCACTGCGCGTGTACATCCTGTGCATGCAAGCGCGGCAGTGAAGGCTGCAGTGGTCATCGGGTTAGACGTATGCGGGGTAGATTTGATTGCCCGTGAAATAAGTGATGAGCACTCGGAGGCAACCATTATTGAAGTCAATGCGGCACCAGGTATTCGCATGCATCACTTTCCTAGCATTGGTGAATCGCGGGATGTGGGTGAAGCCATTGTCAATGCGCTGTTTCCTAGGGGGAGCAATTCACATGTGCCAATTGTTAGTGTGACGGGCACGAATGGGAAGACCACTACGACACGCTTAATCAGTCATATTTTACAGAAAACTAATCGTGTGGTAGGAATGACAACCACAGATGGGGTGGTTATCGGTGATCAGAAAATTTGGTCAGGAGACGCCTCGGGTCCAAAAAGTGCGCACATGGTGCTGTCTGACCCTACCGTGGATGTGGCGGTGTTAGAAACAGCAAGGGGTGGAATCCTGCGCGAAGGGTTGGGTTACGATTTAGCAGATGTGGCGGTGCTTACCAACATTACGAGTGATCATATTGGGCAAGACGGACTGAAGACCATTGACGACATTGTTCACGTTAAATCACTGATCGCGGAATGTGTCCGTGAAGGTGGGACGGTGGTATTAAATGCTGATGATAAGGAACTTGTAAAATTAGCGGCACAATTAAAAACACGGATTGTGTGGATAAGTAAAGAAGAGGACAATGTTATCGTTAATACTCATTTAAAAGAGGATGGTCAAGCTTTTTTTGCAAGTAATGGTTGGCTGATGGAGGGTGCAGGGTCGCTATTATGGCCGATTGCAAAAATTCAAGATATTCCGCTATCGGTTCAAGGTACTGCTGATTTTCATATTTACAATTTGCTTTGTGCGATTGCCGCGGCAAGGCAACTGGGAGTGTCTAGAGCCATTTGCAGGTCAGCTGTGAATAGTTTTCATCCATTACTGCATAATCCGGGTCGTGTTCAGATGTATCAAATGCCATCGGGATTAAAAGTCATTCTCGATTACGGGCATAATGAAGATGGGATGAAAGCAATTGGGAATATGATAAAAAAATGGGCAACAGGTTCAGTGCCGGCGATTATCGGTTATCCTGGAGATCGTCATGACAATGTGATTGAAGGCGCTGCGCGAATGGCGGCACACTATTTTTCACCTATTGTCGTTAAAGAAGATGTAGATCTGCGGGGTCGCAGGCAAGGTGAACTAGCTAATTTGATTGTCAATGCAGTAGTAAGCGAGCGTCCGAATGTAGCGGTGACAAAAGTGCTAAATGAATTGGAATCACTGGAGTATGCATTGAACAAGTTTAGTCATTACGAGGTACTGGTCATGTTTTTCGAAAAGCTTGCACCTTTAGTCAAGATTATCGAGAATCATGGTGGTCAAGAAATTAGTTTGATGCAGATGAGTCGCGAAATTATTGAGGCACGGTAAGTACAATTTTTACGTTAGGGATCCCCGCAATGATTTGCGGGGATTTCGTGCTATTTTTGATTGCATTCATGTAAAATGAGTTAAGGGAGTGATGGGATGATTTATGAAAGGGCTAGGGCGAAAATCAATCTCACCCTTGATGTGAAGTACAAGCGTAATGATGGCTATCACGAATTGGAATCTGTTATGCAAACAGTTGATTTAAGTGACTATATTACGCTTTATCCGCGAGATGACGGGGAATTATCGCTTACTGTCAATGTTCCCTTTTTACCAGTCGATGATAGAAATTTAGCTTATAAAGCAGCCCAAGTATTTCGGCACCTATACGGAATTAAAAAAGGTGTGCACATTGATATTGACAAGCGCATTCCTGTGGCTGCAGGATTGGCAGGAGGCTCATCTGATGCTGCGGCAGTACTTCGGGGGTTAAATCAGCTTTGGAATATGAAGCTGTCAATTTCGGAAATTAGTGCCTTGGGAGCACAAGTGGGTTCTGATGTCCCATTTTGTATTACCGGCGGAACGGCAATTGTTCGTGGTCGAGGAGAATGGGTGGAGTCATTGCCGTTACATCCTACTTATTGGGTGGTATTGGCTAAGCCACCAATTGCGGTGTCTACGGCGGAGATTTATGCAGATTTGAGGTTAGATGAGATTACGGAGCATCCCAAGGCACAGTTGATGGTTGAAGCGTTGCAGGATGGATCTTTGCAACGAGTGGCAGACGCGGCGGGTAATGTGTTAGAACAAGTGACCTTGATTCGATTCCCAGAAATTGAAAAGATAAAAGAGCAGGTATGCAAACATGGGGCTGTCTTTAGTTTGATGTCGGGAAGTGGACCGACTGTTTTTGGACTCACAGACAAGGAACAGAAGGCAAAACGGATTTATAATAGTTTACGCAATGTGATGAAAGAAGTGTATTTATGTCAAACCTGTTAGTCGCGCATTATCAGGGGGAGGTTGCAGTGGGAATTCTAGGAGTGCTATAGTCAGATTTGGATAAGGAATGAGAGGTTGATTTGAAAGGAGAACAGCGGATGCGCAGGAATGAACGAATTGTGCGGTTGACTCGCCAATTGCTGGATCATCCCGGCAAACCGCTTTCCCTGACGGAGATGGCTGAAGAGTATGACGCAGCTAAATCTTCACTGAGTGAAGACCTTGCCATTATTCGATCGGTGATCGAGACAGAACAAGCAGGAAATTTGCATACACAGACAGGCGCTATGGGTGGTGTCGTGTATCAACCAGGGATTTCTAGGGTTCGCGCGGAACATTTTATTAGTGGTGCCATTGATCAATTGAGTCATGGGGATCGTATTTTGCCTGGTGGATACCTTTACATGAGTGACCTGCTTGCAGAGCCTGCAGTGCTGCGCAAGGTAGGC
>JAJZCJ010000193.1 GCA_021846145.1 Bacillota bacterium | reverse complement strand
TTTTTCTACGCCAATAAAATACACTGTCGGGTGCAGGGTAGCTATTTGACTAAGAAACGTCCCTTTACCACAGCCGATTTCCATTCTTATTTCTGGAAATTTTTCTAGGATAGCCATTTCCAATGGCTGTGGTTGCATATCTAACAACGATGCGCTGCGTTCCAGCTGGGATGAAATTTTATGATTTCCGCGAATTCTCAAAGTCATTTCTCCTCATACTAAGGTGTGGTGTAACGGTGTGGGGAGTGGAGATGCAATGTTGTTGATGTTATTGTCACGAACTCTCTTTACTTACTTCTTTGTACTTGTGGCTTTGCGTGTCATGGGCAAGCGTGAGATAGGTAAGCTGTCTATTTTTGACCTTGTTGTGTCCATTATTATCGCAGAAATTTCTGCGGTCTCTTTGCAAGACACAAGAATTCCAATTTGGCATGGTGCATTTGTTATCATATTACTAGTCCTGCTGCAAGTCGGGGTAGCCTTTATTTCATTAAAAAGTCGCCGAATGCATGACTTAATTGAAGGTAAGCCTACTATTTTGATCACAAATGGCAAAATCAATGATAGTGAAATGAAACGCACCCGGTATAACATGAACGATCTCTTGATGCAGTTGCGAGAAAAGAATATCACGAGCGTTGCTGATGTGGAATTTGCGGTTCTGGAGACATCAGGCAAATTGTCTGTATTTTCTAAATCAGAAAAAATGCCAGTTACACCACAAGATTTGAATCTAGTTACTCAGCCCCTTGAAATGACAACATCGATTATTGTAGATGGGCAAGTGGATTATGACAAGCTCAGCGCAATAAATAAATCGCCGCAATGGTTGCTTGAACAAATCACGATGTACGGCTATCAATCGCCTAAAGATGTTTTTTATGCAGGGTGGGATGGGCAGATGCTCCAAATGGATCGCATTGATGATAAAAATCAGACGAATGCGAAAAACCCTCAGTTGTAGTGAATGTGTTGTTATCTGGCAAATGGAACTAGTTTGACCCATTTTGCCATCGTTCTGCCGATGATGGGGATATGAGTGAAGGAATGGGAAGTAATCGAGCGCATCATGAGTAGTAAGAGTAAATAAAGTGTGAAACCAGTACCTATGCTAAAGAGTAATTGTTGCGATAAGTTGCCAAAAATAACAGAATACGCCCAGGCGAAATGTAGGTAAATTCCTGTGATCAAGGTGGCGGACAGTATTTTCCCTGTATCATAGGTGTCGACATAAAATCCAATGTGGCGATGAACTGAGGCGATGTGCAAAAGCGTGGTGATCACGACAGAAATGGTGACAGACCATGCTATTCCTTCTGCCCCCATTCCGGGTTTGGATACCAAAAAATAGATGAAAAACAACTTGACTGCGGCTCCAATTAGCGAGTTTCGCATCGCGATCCCTGCGCGATTAATGCCTTGGAGAATGCCTGATAGTGGTGCTTGCAGGTAAAGTAAAAAGCCTGCAGGTGCCATAATGGCGAGCAGCCTGCCCACTTGGGCGTGATGAAACAGTGCGTAGCACAGGGGAGTGGCGAATTGAAATAACATGATCGATGCAGGTAATCCTGCAATTGCGGTGGCTCGAAACGCTTGGTAAAGTCGTCTTTGCACGAGCCGTTGATTTTTGGAGGCCGCCGCTTCCGAAATGGCAGGAACCAGTTGAATGGCGAGTGAATACGTAATGACCGTAGGAAACAGTAATAGAGGCACCGCCATGCCGCTGTATTCTCCATATAATTGGGTCGCAAGGGGAGCAGCGTACCCGACATGGTGAAGTGAACGAGTAACGAGTATAGGCTCAATGGCAAAGGCGAGTGATCCAAGCAAACGACTGAGGGTGACAGGAATGGCAAGTTGAAGCAGTGCCTGTAAACTTTTCATCCATGATTCTGTATGTCCATTAAATTTAGGGAGTGCCAGCGCCTTTAGCCCCCCTTTTTTGCGATAGATGACATACATATAGATCAATCCGGAAAATTCCCCGATGATCATGCCTGCGGAGACGCCGGCTGCGGCATAGGCCAACCCTTTTTGTAGTGAAAATAAGGCAATCATCCATACGGCCACAATGCGGATGGTGGTTTCAATGATAGATGCCACGGAGGGAACGTCCATCATTTGCAATCCCTGAAAGTAGCCGCGCAAAACAGAAGAAATAGCGATCACACTGAGCACAGGAATCAGGGTGATAAAAGGAATGTACGCTCGTGGATCAGGGAATATCTTGATCGCTAAATCACGCCCAAATAAGGCCAGCCCCACGGTTCCGATCAACGCTAGTGTGAGCGTGATCCCTGTCGCTAGAATCATTACCTGTGAAAGTCGCTTGCGGTCGCCAAGAATTTGAGTTTCTGCGACAATTTTAGCCACAGCAACCCCCATGCCAGCGGTGACGATGGTTAAGGCGAGCGTTAACAGCGGAAAGACCATCTGAAATAACCCAATGCCTTCCGCACCAATCAGGCGGGTGAGAAAGATGCGATAGACAAAGCCCAGCACGCGTGTGACTAGACTAGCTGCAATCAGGATCGCAGCGCCTTTTGCAAAAGATTGACGAATCATGGGGAAGTGGCTCCTCATTCACAAAATAGGCATCACTTGATCCTATGAATAAGCTTGTCAAGATAGTCCCATATGACTTGAATGTGCATCCAATCGGTGCGAAAATGTAACGGTAAAGGAGTGGATGGTGAACATGGCTGATCAGGGTAGTGAAACATCAGATTTTCGTGATCATCAACGCGGAGCGGTAAAAGTTTTTGGCAAGGCACGAAATGCTGTGATTGTTGATGAAGTGATTGCACCACCGTTGGAACCGACAATAGAACCGACAATAGAACCGACAATAGAACCGACAATAGAACTGGAACCGGAACGGGAACAAGTGGTGGAACTGCCCTTGCCCATTGAAACCCCGCCATATAGGCTAGAACATCCGCTTGAGTTAAAGGTGCGAGAACTTGCCGCGATGGTAAAATTCCAAAAATCACTTCCTGATGAGGAATTTACAGAACCACAACGTCTAAGTCTTCTCGAAGGAGAACCGAGTAAGGACATCGCATTGCTGCTTGACGACAAGACGCGAGAATTTCACTTTTTGGGGTACGAGCATGTTACAGCAGAACAGATGTGGACATATTTTCAACAATTAAAAAAACGTCGTCCCGGTAATCTTCATGAGCTTGTCAATGCCATATTAGTTTTGCAACCACAAGCCATTATGAATTTTGATTTACAGGCAGCGTATCGCAATACGAAGGATTCAATAGAAGATATACTGCATGATTTAAGCTAATTGGTTTGCATCTGTATCTAAAAGGTTGTATCGTATTAATGTTGTGAAGACTGTCTAGGAGGAACACCATGATTAAGTGGGGACGCCTCACGACTTTTTTTGTGTTAGTCGTGTTGATTTTCGGTATTATTTTTTCTACTAGCAAAATGCTGTATAGCAAAATTCCACTGGGGTTGGATTTGCAAGGGGGCATTGATGTCCTTTATCAAATCGGCAGTAATGGACAAACAGTAACGTCTAATGACATTAAGGCCACGGTGGCTGCACTTAGCAACCGCATCGATGTGTTAGGCGTATCGTCACCGCAAATTCAGGTGGAAAACGGCAATCGTGTACGTGTCGATTTAGCGGGCAAGTTTAACCAACTGCAGGCACGACAATTTTTGTCGCAAGAGGCTAATCTGGAATTCAGATCGCCATCTGGAAAAGTATTATTGACAGGTAAAGACGTCTCAGACAATGCGCATTACGAGGCAGATCCCACAACGGGTGCCCCGGATGTGGCAATTACCTTTAAAAATGCGGCAGTTTTTCAGTCGATCACGCAACAGTATTTGAATCAAAAAGTATCTATCTGGCTTAATAACAAAATGATCGATGACCCTACTATCCAGTCTGTGATATCCGGCGGTAGTGCAGTGATCCAAGGGAGCCCTTCGGTGCAGGCTGCGGTGACATTGGCCAAGCTCCTCAATGCGGGGGCGTTGCCGGTTCCTTTGCATGAACTTTCATCGATGACAGTTGGGCCGTCTTTGGGTCAGGCTGCTTTACACGCCACCTTGATTGCGGCGCTGGTGGCCGTTATTTTGATTTTCGCGTTTATGATTCTGATGTATCGCTTGCCAGGAGTCGTGGCAGTCGTGGCGCTATGTGCTTATATTTATGTGGTTATCGCTGTGTTTGCAGGCATTCAGGTTACGCTTACTTTGACGGGGTTAGCGGCGTTGGTGCTGGGTATCGGTATGGCAGTGGACGCTAACATTATTACTTATGAGCGAATTAAGGACGAGCTACGCAACGGTAAATCCTTGCAATCTTCCGTGGTGGCAGGTCAGCGCAAGGCACTGCGTACCATTTTAGACGCCAATGTGACGACGCTGATTGCGGGTATTGTCATGTATGGGTATGGGACGGGTGATGTGCGCGGATTTGGTGTGGCGCTGATCACCAGCATTCTTGTCAGTTTGTTGACGGCAGTGACTTTGAGTCGCATGCTGTTGCAGCTTCTTACGCGCTCTAATTTGGTGAAAAACCAATGGTACTACGGCGCAAAACGAAAGGTGGCCGCTACCAAGTGAGATTTGCTATTGTTACGCGTAGAAAGTGGTTCTTTCTGTTATCCGGTACCATCACATTGGCAGGGTTGATCGTGATGCTGGTGTTTGGCCTCAACCTTGGTACTGATTTTAAATCCGGGGCACAAATTCAGGTTCAGATTAATCATACATTTCACACCTCATCGGTGCAGCAAGCCTTTTCTCAAGTGGGCATCAGTGTTCCGGCAAGTTCCATTACGACCGCTGGGACGCAGAGTAACATGGCGGTCATTCGCCTAGGTAATACGTTAACAGCCAAACAGGAAGCAGCGATTAACACGGCATTGCAAAAAGAATTCCCGAAGGCTTTGTTGCCGGCAGCGTTCTCATCCGTAGATCCCGTAATCGCGCAGGAACAATCGCAAACTGCTGTTTGGGCTGTTCTGCTCGCTTCGTTAGGCATTGTGATTTACGTGGCAATTCGTTTTGAATATCGGTTTGCAGTGTCGGGTATCGTCGCTTTACTGCATGATGCTTTTATTGTTATTTCTGTGTTTGCGTTGCTTCGCATACAAGTAGACCTTCCATTTATCGCTGCTGTATTGACGATTGTCGGTTATTCCATTAACGATACGATCGTCATTTTTGATCGTATTCGTGAAAATATGAAAAATGCGAAAGTGAAATCGCTACATGAATTAGAAGAACTTGTGGATCATTCTCTTTGGCAAACGATGGCGCGTTCGATCAATACGGTATTGACTGTTCTCTTTGCTGCTGCGACATTGTTCCTGTTTGGTGGCGATTCAATCCATAATTTTACTTTTGCTTTGCTAATCGGGCTTGTCAGTGGCGCATATTCTTCGATTTTTATTGCGAGTCCGTTATGGGTGCTTTGGCGGAGTCGAACATTTCGAAAAGGGAAACGCGCAGTAGCGTAATCATCTCATGCAAGTGGAATGCCCCGGCTGAAGCTGGGGTGTCTTTTTTATAATTGATGGGGGAAAGGATCATCCAATTGCAATCCGAGAATAATAAATCTGGTAAAATAGCAGGTTTTAGCCTCTTATTAAATTTATTTCTTACGGTATTGAAAACTGTCGTTGGAGGAATGGTACAAAGCCAAGCGCTGCTTGCAGACGCTGTTCATAGTGGGGCTGATGTTGCGGGTTCATTTGCAGTGTTAATTGGACTGTGGGTGGCACGCAGGCCTGCCGATGAAGATCACCCGTATGGTCATGGCAAAGCGGAAATAGTAGCTGCCAGTTTGGTGGCTATTCTTTTGATTCTCGCGGGTTTAGAGGTGGCGTATTCTGCCATTCATCAATTTTTCTTTGCCATGCCCCAACCGGATTGGTGGGCGTTTGGAACAGCTATATTTGCTGTGCTAAGCAAGGAGATCATGTTTCGCTACCAATTTCGTGTAGGCAATGATCTTCATTCACCTGCTCTGATCGCCGGTGCGCGCGATCATCGCTCTGACGTGTATTCATCGTTAGCTGCATCTGCGGGTATTGGCATCGCGCTTTTAGGAGTACAACTCCATGTCCCATTACTACTCTATGCAGATCCATTAGCTGCGCTGGTGGTGGCTATTTTAATCATACACATGGGATTTATGATGGCTGTGGAATCTTACACTTCGCTACTGGAACAGGTGTTAACATCGGAAGAGACAACAGATATGGAAAATATAATTAAGGCAATCAGTGGGGTTTGCCGCGTGGACAGTGTTCGCGCCCGCTCCCATGGA